>JAGCMD010000087.1 GCA_017646765.1 Elusimicrobiaceae bacterium
CATTTTGACGCTTTTTGTAAACGGTGCTAACGGGCGGGATAAACAGCCAAAAATTAAGCGTCATTCCGCAGTGTCTCGCCCCCTTTCGTCATCCCCGAGGTTGCCCGTCCGGCGAGGACTCGGGGATCTCCCGATTTTCTTTCCGTTCGTTTCCGTCCCTTGCGTACGTAAAAGCGGGAGATACCGCATTATCGCCGTCCGCAGGACCGGTATGACAAATAATAATAGGTCATCCCGCAGGGGACGGCCCGCAGGGTACCGTGCGGCAAACACGCCGTACGGCAAAGACTTTTATATAATGTAAGTATGAAACCCATTGTCCTTTGCGGTCCGACCGCGTCCGGAAAAACCGAACTTGCCCTTGCGCTGGCCCGTCAAACGGGCGGGATTATTATTTCGGCAGATTCGCGGCAAGTTTATAAACGGCTGACAATCGGCACTGCTAAACCGCAAGGCTCTTGGCAGGACGGCGCGTACCGGGTAGAGGGCGTGCCTTATTATCTGGTTGATTTTCTAGACATTACCGACGTTTTTAACGCGGGGGCCTTTTGCGCACGTGCAAAAGAAATTGCCCGCGCGCACCCCGACACCCAACTTATTTTCGCCGGCGGTACCGGGATGTATCTGCACGCCTATTTTGTAGGTATGGACGAACTCCCCCCCGGCACACCCGCATCGCGTGCAACGGTGGAAAAAATTTTACAAGAAGAAGGCAAAGAAGGGTTGCACGCGCGCCTAAAAGAAAAAGACCCCGCCAGTGCAGAAAAAATCCCGGTAGGAAATGTCCAACGCACCATGCGCGCTTTGGAGTTGTTTCTACTAACCGGCCAACCGGCCAGCACATTAAAAAGCGGAAGGTTTTTTAAATTACCCGACGAGCGACAATCGCATTGGGTCTATTTAGATTGGGAAAAAGAAACGCTTGCTAAGCGCATACAAACGCGCACCGAACAAATTTTTGACGGGATGGTAGAGGAAACACGCCAATTGCTACGCGAAGGGTTCCCCCCGCAAACGCCCGGCCTAAAAAGCTTGGGCTATCCGCAAGCCGTAGAATTTTTAGCCGGGAAACTGGACCGCGCCACCGCCATAGAACACGTCTGCACCCTCACCCGCCAATATGCCAAACGGCAACGCACCTGGTTTAACCGCTACACGCAAGCTAAGCGTATCTGCTTAAATACATCCGACGATTTTAAGCCCGCGCAACTGTCTACGGAAATTTTAGCTGCCCATAAAAAATCTGCCTAGGCAATCACCCGGGCAGATTTTAAATTTTTAATCAGCCGTTACATTACTAACGGGGCCGAATCAATGGCCTTTACGATACCCGCAAAATCTTCTTCCACCGGAACCACAAATCCGTTTTCGGCGCCAATCGTACGCAGGGAAGATACTTTATTACGAATAAAATTCATCGTATTACCGTTGAACCCAGTAAACAAGAAATAGTCCCGCGCGTGTTGCAAGGTAAGGGCAGTTTCTCCTTCATCATTTTGGAAAGACACGCTGCCGTTTTCCGAATATACAAGCGAAGATACCAGCCCGATTAAATCGCCGTTTTCGGCAAACACGCCGCCGCCGGAATTACCGCGCGCCACCCCAAAACTGGGCGAAATAAAATGGTGGAGCTTTCCCACATAGAACACATCTCTGGCACCTGACCCTAAATATGATAAAGTACCCCCTCTGACAAGCGGCACTTCTATCGGCAGTAACAGCCGCGCGCTGCCGGATAACAACGCCGAACTTACCAGCCTTATATTTCCGGTTTCCAGTTGCGCTTTCATTTCCGGGCTGTCGCGCAGTAATTTATCAAATTGCGCTTTGCCCACCGAAACGAAATTTTCTTGTTGTTTATCCCACACTTCATAAGCATACGTAGCACGCGCAGGGTCCACTTTAATCAAAGCTACGTCGGTACTGCTGATGCGGTTTTGCCCCGGGAAAAAACCTTCATAAATAAAAACTTGCGGATTTTCGCGGGTATGTTCAACGCGTACCCGTTGCCGCATCTGCCCGGGCTCTTGGGCCAACGTAATTTCCACCGTACAAGGAAAGGACCCGCGACAGGCAGAATATACACAATGAGCCGCCGTTAAAAACCATTTCTTCGCCAAACGGACCGCTTGGCACGAATAGACGTATACATGTTCCGGGTCTACCTTAGCTTTATCGGTACGCCAAACAGCAATTTCTTTTTGGACCAAAAAAGCGTTCTCCAGCGCGGAAGAATTTTCTTCGGCAGACGCCCCTTCCTGCGCCTGGGCTAACACCGCCAGCGCTACACAACTGAGTAAAATACAAAATAGTTTTTTCATATATAATAAGTGTATATAAAAAACGCAAAAAAAACCACCTTTTTTA
Organism: Elusimicrobiaceae bacterium; assembly: GCA_017646765.1. Classification (GTDB taxonomy): domain Bacteria; phylum Elusimicrobiota; class Elusimicrobia; order Elusimicrobiales; family Elusimicrobiaceae; genus Avelusimicrobium. The sequence continues at coordinate 2,368 of JAGCMD010000087.1, forward strand.
AGGAAAACTATTTTATTTCCTTAAAATTTAATATAATTAAAATATGATTACAATTACTTTACTTATTTTATTCAGCTATTTCTTAGGGGCCGTTCCCACCGGTTACCTAATCGCCAAACGTGTGATGCATATTGATATTCGGGAGCACGGCTCGGGCAACCCCGGCGCCGCCAACGTTTACCGCATCGTCGGCAAATGGGCCGGCATTTCCACGTTTTTAGTAGACGGACTAAAAGGTTTTATTCCGGTGTCGCTGGCCTTACATTTTTGCCCTAATAATTATTGGGTGGCCATCGCGTGTGGTGTAATTGCCATTTTAGGACACATGTGGACGATTTATTTAAAATTCCGCGGCGGCAAAGGGGTTGCTACGTCCGCCGGTGTGTTTGCGGCTTTACTACCAATCCCCACCGCTATTGCGTTTGCGTCGTTTGTGGTGTGTGTAGCCTTATGGGGGCGCATTTCCATCGGCTCCATTTGCGCGTGTATTGTATTACCGCTTTGCAGTTATTTTATTGGGGAACACCCCATGTCCGTAAACATTATGGTAACGGCTATCGGGGCGCTCGTTATCTACAAGCACGTACCTAATATCAAACGGCTGCTCGCCCAAAAAGAACTTAAATTTGAAGACGGCGCTAAAAAGAGAAAATAAACTATGAATATCCGTAAAATTACCGTCTTTGGGGCGGGCATTTGGGGCAGTGTTATCGCCCAACATTTGGCTAAAAAAGGCTTTGCGGTTTCGTTATGGGAATATAACGAAACGCTCCTTAACGCCCTTAAAACCATGGGCCGCCACCCCAATATCCCCAACTTTAAAATCCACGACAATATCCACCTGACCGGCAACGTAGCCGAAGCCGTGGAAAATACCGATTTAATCGTTTTTGTGATTTCTTCCAAAGCCATCCGCACTTTCTGCCGCGAACAACTTAAACCGCTCTTAAACGGACGTGTCGTTCCGGTAGTCAGTGCGTCTAAAGGTATTGAAGACAAATCGTTCAAAACTATCTGCGAGCTTGTGGAAGAAGAACTGCCGCAGCTCAAAGATAAAGTTTTAGCTTTTTCCGGCCCGAGTTTTGCGTTGGAAGTAGCTCAAAACGTGCCGACCAAAATTATGCTGGCCGGCGCGGATGATAAATTGGTGGCCCAAATTGCCCAGGTTTTTAATGGCGACCCGATTATCGTGGTCCCCGCTAAAGACCGCCGCGGCGTAGAGTACGGCGGCGGCATTAAAAATGTGCTCGCTATCGGGTGCGGCGTAATTGACGGTATCGGCGACGGTGCCAATGCCAAAGCCGCGCTTATCACGCAGGCATTGCAAGAGATGAACGATATCCTTGTCAGCCAGGGCGGCCAGGCCGGCACCGTATATAGTTTGGCCGGGTTTGGTGACGCGATTTTAACCGGTATGTCTGCCATTTCCCGCAACCGCCGTTTGGGCGAGAAATTAGGCCTCGGTCTATCGCTGGAAGAAGCCAAAAAGGAAGTCGGCACCATTGCCGAGGGCGTCAATTCCGTACAGAGCGTGTATGATATCGCCCGCAAAAATAGTTTAAACACCCCTATTATTGACGCTATTTGGCAAATCGTTTGCCAAGGCAAAAAACCGCATGTGTTATTACACGCTATGGGTTTTGTAAACCGGGGGAATAAATAATAAAACTGTCCTGCCGATTGGCTGTTTGCCCCGGCGGGCCTTTTTATCAATAACCGAGGAAGGAACTTATGAATAAAGATGATGTGATCCGGCACTTAACCCGGAAGGTATTAGACAAAAAATTAGCCAAAACCGCCGTAGACAGCGTGTTTGAAATTATGAAACACGGCTTAAAACGCGACGGGAAAGTGGTGATTAGCAACTTTGGCTCTTTTCATTTAAAAACGGCCCGCCCCGTGACGCGGCACAACCCTAAAACCCGCGAAAAAGTACAAGTGCCCGCCAAACAAAAAGTACGTTTTAAGCCGTCAGAAAATATCCTAAAGAAATAACAACCCCCCCGGGCAAAACACCCGGGGTTTTTTTACAAGTTAATAAAACTTAATCTTTTAGTCACCGCCCGGCGTAACACCTTGGCACGTACCTCCAAAAGCTTGCGTGAACGCTTCACAGCTTGCTTGTCCGGCCTTATCTCCGGCTAAATATATGCCTCCGGCCGTCCAAGTTTTTCCATTGGTCGTAGTTAGTATTAGTTGGTTATGAACGCCGTTTTCTATATCACCATTATCTGCCCGAAGGCCGCCAACATTACAATTTTCCGAATCGCAATTAGCATCGTACACAAAAAATTTGTTATAGCAATAAAATACTCCGTCAGGGCATGTCAACCCTGAAGTCAAATCAATACTTGACACCCCACTGGATAAAAGAGAAATTCCCTCACCGGGAAATCCCCCGTTTTCTAGGAGGTATATTTCTGCGGCTCGTTTAGCATTGCCTACCCAGGTTATCATCTCCGCAGCGCGTGCTTTTTCCACCGCTTTTTGATATTGCGGCAACGCAATCGCCGCCAATATACCTATGATTAAAACTACCACGAGTAGTTCTATGAGCGTAAACGCTCTGTTACTACGATTATTCTTCATTTTATTTCTCCTTGTTTAATTTTGCTACGAAAATATCGTAGCAAAAAAAAAAATAAGTCAAGGCTTTTTTATACTTTTCTGCAAACAGAAAAGTAACAAAAGATTTCCCGCCCAAGGG
>JAGCMD010000088.1 GCA_017646765.1 Elusimicrobiaceae bacterium
GGAACAAATTTTTCATGTTTGAGCGAAAGCGAGTTTGAAAAATTTCCCATTTTGAGTGCTTTTTGTGGTGCCCTTGGGCGGGAAATCTTTTGTTACTTTTCTGTTTGCAGAAAAGTATAAAAAGCCTTGACCTATTTTTTTTTTTTGCTATACTACTTTTATCAACATTGTTGATAAGGAGAACTAAAATGAAGAATAATGGTTGTAAAAGAGCTTTTACGCTCATAGAACTGTTGGTGGTAGTTTTAATTATAGGAATACTGGCCGCTATTGCCTTACCTCAATATCAAAAAGCCGTGTGGAAATCGCGTGCCAGTGAATTGCAAACGTTGACGAGGAGTTTAGCCACTGCCCAGGAAGCATATTATATGGCAAATAGTACGCTTCCTACAAGTTTTGACGTATTAGACCTTAGCTTCCCATGTACGCATAGTGATGAGGTAACAACTGCTTTGGATGCTCATGATGCGTGTGTGAAGGATAATAAGTACGCGTTGATGCTTATTGATTGGATGTCGGCGGCTATCTTTTTAGACGGCCCGTATGCGTATGGCGGTTTTGCTGTGAGGGTAGAGGACAGCGAAGAGTACCATGTAAAAGGTGGACAAATCTATTGTTTTGAAGGAGTAGATAATTTAGGTTTTTGTGATAAACTATTTAAGGGCACTTTGGTGTCAACATGGGGCCCTTATAAAGTATTCAGCCTTCCATAAACAAAGAATTACCAAATATAAAACACCCCGGGCTTTTAGGCCCGGGGTGTTTTTGCAAAAATAAACTTATTTGCTTTGGGTAGCAGCGATACCGCCGGTTAAATCTTTCACCGCGGCAACGGCGCCCAAGACATTGCTGGCTTCGTAAGGCATATAGATAATTTTGTTGTCTTTACCTTCGGTCATTGCTTGCAACGCTTCAATGTATTTGAGCGAAATCATATAGCTGGCCGGGTTGGACGATTGCGCCACCGTGTTCGCTACGATTTTCACCGATTCGGCTTCCGCTTGTGCTACTTTGATTTTTGCTTCGGCTTGCCCTTCCGCCTCTAAGATAGCGGCTTGTTTCAACCCTTCGGCTTTTTTAATTTCCGATTCGCGCACGGCTTCGGCTTTTAAGATTTGGGCCGTCTTCGTACCTTCGGCTTCGGTTACCATAGCGCGGCGGTCGCGTTCGGCTTTCATTTGTTTTTCCATGGCTTCGCGGATAGCAGCCGGTGGAATAATATCCTGCAACTCTACGCGGTTGACCTTTACGCCCCATTTGTTGGACGCATCATCCAAAATCACTTGCAATTTGCTGTTGATGATTTCGCGCGACGTTAAGGTTTGGTCCAAATCCATTTCACCGATGATGTTACGCAAAGTGGTTTGCGTTAATTTTTCAATAGCCGTCGGTAACGATTCTACTTTATAGGCGGCTTTCAGCGGATCGGTAATTTGGAAATACAACAAAGCGTTAATTTCAATGCCGACGTTATCTTTTGTGATTACACTTTGGCGCGGAAAATCGTATACGGTTTCGCGCATATCCACCGTATCACGCATTTCCATATACGGCACCGAGCGCGTACGGCCGGTACCGTCCACATATTCGCGGCTGTTGCGCCATTCCATTTCGTGCGGTTTATCCATTACCGGGATAATCCAGTTGATACCCGGGTTAAGCACTTGGGAGTACTTCCCGAAACGCTCAATAATAACTACCTGCGCTTGTTTGACGATGACTAAGCCTTTGGCAATTAGTACAATCACAAACACGATACATGCACCTAAAAACATAATGCCCAACGCTCCTGCTTCTTCCATGGTGTTCTCCTTGTAATTAAATTCCGCCTAAAAGCGGTTTACAAAATTATTTTTTGCGTACGGTTAAGGTAACGCCGTCTAATTTTTCCACTACACACCTTACTCCCGCGGCCAACGGTTCTTTGGCGGTGGCTTTCCAGCTTTCGCCCAACACCTTGACGCGGCCGGTTTGCTCGGTAGGGTCAATCGCGGTTTCTACGACGGCTTCTTGCCCGATTACGTCCTCTGCCGGGGTTTTAACATTTTTGGAATTTTTGTAAAAGTGGCGCAACGCGAACGGGCGTATCCCTATCCAGCAGACCGAAGCGATGACCGTGAATGCGATTACTTGTGTCCAAATGCCATACCCGGCCCACGAGAGCCCTCCGGCTGCTAAGGCCCCGATTCCTAAACAGGTAAGCGAAAATTCCATGGTAAACAATTCGCCTACCAAACAACCTACTGCCAATATAAAATAAACGTAATACGACATACACCCTCCCGTTAATTTTTAACAATTTCCAAATACTTGCGTAAAAACGTCAACCGGCGCTCATCGTGCAGTTTGTTGAGTACAAAAATCATATTGGCAATAAACCGCCGGATAATTTGACGCGAAGAAAGGGGGGATAGAAAATCGTCGTTCCACGCCAGTTGGCGGGCATCTAAATAGTTGCGGCAATCTTCTTCGGTAAGAATTTTTCCGTTATCTAATGGGTCAATAAAGAGCGACTCGTGTTGAGCCGGGTCCTGCAAGTGAACTAAAATACGGCCTGCCAAATCAATCACGCTAATATCTAAGCCGTAACGCGCACCGATCACGCAGTACAAACTGGCTACGCATAAGCCGGAGCCCCGGTGTTTTTGTAAGAAGTGTCCGAAGGAAATATCTTTAATATCGGTATTGGCCGGCAACGTTTGAAAGCCGAGTGTTTGAAAAAAGTAATGCCCCAGTGCACGGGCAATGTCGGTATATCCGGTAGCGTTTAATAAGGCCGGGCGTAACGCGTGGGCGATTTCATCTAACCGGGCTGTAATTTCCGAGCGGGCTGCGGCAGGGTCAGTAAATTTGGAAATGAGGCGTAATCCCTCTTCTAAATCAGGGTTGATTTTGGCAGAAAAACGGGCCAAAGCGGCGGTTAATTCTTCCCAATAAATTTCTTCTAAGGTATGCAAAACGGACGTGGGCGCCGCGCCCGGGAATTGTTGGGCTAAAACGGTTTGTACGGTAACCGGGTCTTCTTTTAATGCGGCAGAAATTTCACGCCGCAGCACCGGTTGGTAGGTGCCCGACTCGGTAGCGAGTAATTTAAATAACGCTTTTAACCGGCCGTTTTCCATACCCATATCATAGCAAATTAGTCGGGATTTTTCTATGATTTTTTTACGGGTTTTTCAGACGATAAAAAAGCCGGGGCGTTAAAACCCCGGCTTTGAGAAATAGTATTTAACTATTTGAGGTCTTTTTCGTTTGCGGTGATTGCTAATACTACGCGGCGGTTTTTAGCACGGCCTTCGGCAGTATCGTTAGAAGCAATCGGGTTAGAAGAACCGTACCCAACGTATTTGATGCTCAAGGTTTTTAACCCGCTGCCGAGTAAGAAATCATACACGGCTTTGGCGCGTTCGGTAGAGAGCTTGTTGTTGATAGCATCCGAACCGGTAGAATCCGTATAACCTTGTACGATGATGCGGTTTTTCGGATATTTTTTAAGCACGCGGTTTAAGTCCGTAAGCGTTTGCAAAGAAGCGGCGGATAATTCCGAGCTGCCCGTAGAGAACAAAATATCGTTCTTGAGGAAAACTTGGATACCGTTTTCACCTTTTACAACGTCGGCAATGGCGGCGAGTTCTTTGGCTTGTTTATCATAGTAGTTGCCCAAAAGACCACCGGCCGCAGCACCGGAAAGACCACCAATGATGGCCCCTGTACCGGCTTTACCGCCCGTGTTGTGGGCAATAATGGCTCCGGCGCCGGCGCCTAAGGCCGCTCCGCCAACGGCACCCCAAGCGGTGCGTTTCCCGGGGGTGGTGCACGCAGCAGCTAACAAAGAAACTGCCGCAGTAAGTAGAACTAGTTTTTTCATGTGAGATACTCTCCTTTTTAGAATAAACAGTACTTATATTTTACTTTTTTCTTTACAAAAAGTAAAAAGCAGCTTGTTGATTGTTGGGCCCGTTTGTTGGCGCCGCGCTTGCCGCACGGGCGATAAGCCTTGAACTTCTGTTAGATAGGTACGCGCTCTTTTGTTAGAAGGGGCGCGTATTTTTTATACGCGCCGAAAATTTTCCTCAAAGCAGTGCTTGCCGCACGGGCGATAAGCCTTGAACTTCTGTTAGATAGGTACGCGCTCTTTTGTTA
>JAGCMD010000089.1 GCA_017646765.1 Elusimicrobiaceae bacterium
CAAATATCAATCACTTTGTTATAGCGTTCGCCTTCGGTAATAATACCGGCTTCGGCTTGCGCTTGAATTTGTTTAACTTGTTTTTTCGCGTCGTCAATGTATTTCTGTTTGACGGACGGGATGGTCATATCGGCGATGGAAATAGACAAGCCGGACAAGGTAGCGTAGTGATACCCCATCTTCATAATCTTATCCAAGAATTGCACGGCTTCGTAGCGGCCGTATTTTTTGCTCTTGTAGCACTCGTCTACCAAAGCACCCAATTCTTTTTTGCCGATTGTTTTATTGATGTATTCCCACCCTTTGGGCAAGATTTGGTTGAAAATAATGCGGCCCACGGAAGTGTAATCTTTCCATTTGGCGGCATTTTTTTCGTCTTTGCCTTCTAAACCGGGTTCCGGAATCGCGTTAATACCGCGCACTTTAATTTTGGCGTGGTAAGAAAGTTTGCCATATTCAAGTGCAACGAGCGCATCTTCTTTGCTGCCGAAGATAGACCCTTCGCCGATATCGCCGTCTTTAATCTTGGTAAGGAAGTTGATACCCAATACCATATCGTGAGACGGGGCGGCTATCGGTTTACCGGACGCAGGCGACAAAATGTTATTAGAAGCAAGCATCAAAGTGCGGGCTTCCATTTGCGCTTCTAACGAAAGCGGTACGTGCACAGCCATCTGGTCACCGTCAAAGTCGGCGTTGAAAGCGGCACAGGTGAGCGGGTGGAGCTGAATAGCTTTACCTTCAATAAGTACCGGTTCAAACGCTTGAATACCTAAGCGGTGCAACGTCGGAGCGCGGTTTAACATCACCGGGTGGGACTTGGTTACTTTTTCCAAAATATCCCAAATTTCCGGGCGGACACGTTCCAACATTTTCTTGGCGGATTTCAATGTCACGCCTTCTTTTTTCATCAGTTCGCCGATAATAAACGGTTTGAAAAGTTCCAAGGCCATCAGTTTAGGTAGCCCGCATTGGTGGAGCTTCAAATTCGGACCGACGACGATAACGGAACGGCCGGAATAGTCCACACGTTTACCGAGTAAGTTTTGGCGGAAACGACCGTGTTTACCTTTGATGTTATCGGACAGAGATTTAAGCGGTCTGCCGCCGGCACCGATGAAGAATTTACCGCGGGCGCCGTTTTCAATTAAGGCGTCTACGGCTTCTTGCAAGAGGCGTTTTTCGTTGTAAATCATTACTTCCGGCGCACGCAAGGATTCAATGTGTTTTAAGCGGTTGTTGCGGTTAATAATACGGCGGTACAAGTCGTTTAAGTCAGACGCTGCAAACCGGCCACCGTCCAACGCCACGAGCGGGCGCAAATCCGGCGGGATGACGGGCAATACGCTAATAATCATCCATTCCGGGCGGTTGCCGCTTTCTTTAAACTCTTCCATCGTTTTAACGCGGCGGATGAGTTTGGTGCGTTCCATTTCGCTTTGCGTATTTTTAAGTTGTTCGTGCAAAGCCGGAATTTCCTTATCAAAATCAATGCCGGAGAGCAACGTACGGATGGCCGGAGCCCCGATATCTACTTTGAGGCGGGAGCCGTGTTTTTTGCGGGCTTCGCGCACTTGTACGTCGGAAAGGAGCGTGCCTTTTTTGAAGTCTACGCGGCCGGTTACGCTGTCTACGCAGTCTTCAATAACAACATAAGAAGCATAGTAAACGACGCGCTCTAAGTCGCTCGTGCGCATATCCAACATAATACCGATACGAGACGGATTTTTGCGCAAGAACCACACGTGCGCCACCGGTACGGCCAGTTCAATATGACCCATACGTTCGCGGCGGACTTTGGCTTCAGTAATTTCCACCCCGCAGCGATCGCATTTAATGCCTTTGAATTTTACCCAGCGGTATTTACCGCAGGAACATTCGTAATCTTTGGTCGGCCCGAAAATACGTTCGCAGAATAAACCGTCGCGCTCCGGTTTGAGCGTGCGGTAGTTAATGGTTTCCGGTTTTTTTACTTCACCATAAGACCAACCCATAATTTGTTCCGGGCTGGCAATGCCTAATTTAATGGCATCAAAGTCAAAGAAGTTTAAGTCGCTTAATTGTTTTACTTTTTTTGTTTGCATGGTAAAATCTCCGGCTTACTTATCGGCCTTAGCCTCCTCTTTTTTAGCGTCGGAGGCAGCTGGCTTTTCGCCGTCCTCTACGTTCTTAAGCAAATCCACACTTAAGCCCAAGGCTTGCAATTCTTTTACAAGCACTTTGAAAGATTCCGGTACGCCCGGCTGGGCCGGGGCTTCGCCTTTGACGATAGATTCGTACATTTTCGTACGTCCGGCAAAATCGTCGGATTTTACCGTCAGGAATTCTTGCAAGGTGTACGTAGCACCATACCCTTCCATGGCCCACACTTCCATTTCCCCGAAGCGCTGGCCACCGAACTGAGCTTTACCGCCCAGCGGCTGGCGGGTAATCATACTGTACGGACCGGTAGAGCGGGAGTGTACCTTATCTTCTACCAAGTGGATTAGTTTCATCATATACATATAACCAATCGTCACTTTTTCTTCAAAAGGTTCTCCGGTTCTTCCGTCATAAAGCGTAATGCGGCAGTAATCGTCCGGCAAATATTTTGCGGCATATTCTTCGCGCGCTTTACCTTTAAGGCCTTTATCATCCAAGATTTTTTCTTTGGCTTTGCGGACTTCGTTGACCACATCTGCTTCGCTCGGCCCGTCAAATACAGGCGTTGCGGCGTTGTAGTGCAAGTAGTGCGCAGCCCACCCGAGCATGGTTTCTAACAACTGTCCCACGTTCATACGGGAAGGGATACCCAACGGCGAAAGCACAATATCCAGCGGTGTGCCGTCCGGCAAGAAAGGCATATCTTCTTCCGGCAAGATGCGCGCAACCACCCCTTTGTTTCCGTGGCGGCCGGACATTTTGTCCCCTACGTGCAATTTGCGTTTGGAAGCGATATATACTTTGATAGATTTGTTGACGGTTACAGCGAGCTCGTCGCCTTGTTTAGAGAACTCAATTTCGCGTTCGTAATGTTCTACCGCTTTCTTTTCCATCAACTTGTAAAGGGCGGTGATGCGAGCCGTTTCTTTTTTGAGTTCGGCGTCTTTCTTAATCGTGTTTTTGGCGTGATCTAAAGCACGTTTGCGTTGTTCTTTGAGTAAATCTAACGTCGCATTTTTCTCGTTTTCCAGCGCAGTCAAGCGTGCTTTTTCTTCGGCTTTGGTGAGTTTTTCTTTGCGGACAAATACACGCGTACCCACTACTTTGCCGCTAGTTCCGGGCGGAACACGCAAGGAGGCGTCCACCACGTCATCGGCTTTTTTACCGAAGATCACTTTTAAAAGTCTTTCTTCAGGCGTTAATTGTTGTTCGCCTTTCGGGGTTACTTTACCCACTAAAATATCACCGGGTTCTACCACCGTAGCCGGCAATACGATACCTTCGTTATCCAAGTGAGATAGGGCATCCGCGCCGATATTGGGAATATCGCGGGTAATTTCTTCCGCGCCCAATTTCGTGTTGCGGGCATCTACGGTAAATTCGTGCAAGTGAATAGAAGTAAACACATCATCTTTCACCAGACGGCTGGACACCAAAATAGCGTCTTCGTAGTTATACCCTTCCCAGCACATAAAACCAACGAGCATATTGCGCCCTAAAGCCAAATAACCGTTATCCATAGACGGACCGTCGGCAATTACTTGGCGGGCTTTTACATTATCTCCGGTTTTAACAATCGGGTGTTGGTTGATACAGGTATCTGAGTTGGAGCGTTTATATTTAAGTAAGTTGTACACGTCCGTAGAGCCGTCTTTGGCTTCTACAATAATTTGGTTGGCATCCGCAAATTGCACACGGCCGTCGCGTTTGGCTACCATAGAGGTACCCGAGTCGCGCGCAACTTCATGTTCAATACCGGTACCGACATACGGAGCTTCCGGCATAAGGAGCGGCACACCCTGGCGTTGCATGTTACAACCCATCAAAGCACGGTTAGCATCATCGTGCTCCAAGAACGGAATAAGCGCGGCGGATACGCTGATAACCTGCAACGGCGAAACGTCCATGTAGTTGACGTTCTTCGGCGCAATCATCGGATAGTCCGAGCGGACACGGCAAGATACGAGGTCCGTATCAATAGAACCGTCTTTCTTAAGCGGCGTGTTGGCCTGGGCGACGAATTTATCGTCTTCGGCATCCGCGGTTAAGTTTTCAATTTTATCGGTTACTTTACCGTTGACCACTTTGCGGTACGGCGTTTCAATTAAACCGTACTTGTTTACTTTGGAATAGCACGCGAGCGAGGTAATTAACCCAATGTTCGGACCTTCCGGCGTTTCAATCGGGCAGACGCGGCCATAGTGCGTATAGTGCACGTCGCGCACTTCAAATCCGGCGCGTTTGCGGTTAAGACCACCAGGCCCTAACGCAGACAAACGGCGTTTGTGAGTCAGTTCGCCCAGCGGGTTGATTTGGTCCATGAATTGCGAAAGTTGGGAAGTACCGAAGAACTTGCGGATAATCGCTTGTACCGGTTGCGCATTGACTAATGCACGCGGAGTAAACGACGTAAGTTCGCGGTTCATGCGGTCGCGGGCGGTTTTGGCCATTTGGCTAAGCCCAATGCGAACTTGGTTTTCCAATAATTCGCCAATTCCGCGAACGCGGCGGTTACCCAAGTGGTCAATATCGTCTACTTTAAAGGAAAATCCTTCGCCGTATTCTTTTTGAACTTCTTCTCCGGCGTTCAACGCCAAGAGATATTTGACGGCTACAATCACGTCTTCCGGCGCTAAGGTGCGGCGGTTGTCGGACGGTTTTTGGAATTTTTTGAATTTGAATTTGCTAATCAAATCAAACATATTCGCAAATTTCTTGTTGATTTTGTAGCGGCCGACAAAGCTTAAATCGTAGCGGCGGATGTTGTCAAACACTAAATTATTGAGGTACGATTCCGCTTGTTCTTTAACAACGAAATCTTGCCCTCTCATCTTTTTGTAAATTTCGGCTTGTGCTTCGGCCGCGGTGCGGATAGAATCTTTGCGGTGTTCTAGCGTAGCCAAAATACCCGGGTCATCTTGGCGGGGTTTACCGCAGATAACCTTAATGGTTTTTACTTTCTTTTCAACTAAGGTTTTGAATAATTTATCGTCAATCGGCAAGGCGGCTTTTTCGTCTAAGTTCCACAACACTTCGCCGGTGGCCGGATCGTAAATATCGTCGGCGGCATAGCGGCCGATAACGGAATCAATGTGAGAAGGTTTAACTTCAATATCTTCGCATTTATAGAAGGTTTGGATGATTTGTGCGTTGGTTTCCAAACCGCACGCGCGCAGGAAGGTAGACGCGAGTACTTTTTTCTTGCGGTCAATGCGAACCCACAAGGCGTTCATCAGGTCAAACGAAAATTCAATCCACGCCCCGCGGTACGGAATAATACGCGCTACATATAAGCGTTTACCGAAGGTGGACTGTTTCTTTTCTTCATCTTCTTCAAAAATAATACCCGGCGAACGGTGCATCTGGCTGACAACCACGCGTTCGGCGCCGTTGAAAACGAAACAACCGGCATCGGTCATTAAAGGTAAATCGCAGAGGGTAACATCTTGGTCAGACGCTTCTTTCATTTTTCCGTTTTTCTGTTTTACGTATAAGCGCATCCACGCTTTTAACGGAGCGGAATAAGTGCTGTCACGCACGGTGGCCTCGGCCGGAGTTGCATAGCGGGGAGTGCCAAGTTCATATTTTAAAAATTCTAAGCGCATGCTCCCATCGGGGGCTTCAATCGGAAATACGTCTTCAAAAGCGGCTTGTAAGCCTTTAAGTTCCCGTTTGGAAGGGGCTACATCAAGTTGCAAAAAGTCCACAAAAGATTGCTTTTGCATATCCAACAAATCCGGTAACGGTAGTTTGGTGGAAATTTTGCCGAAATTGGTTTGTTTTTCAATCATTGCTTTTCTTCCTGAATTTTCAACGGGCGTTTGTATGGCGCGCACTCGCCTAAACAGCCTCGTTGTGATACCCACACCTTAGGGTACGAATCCCAACCCCCGAAACCGGGGGCTGGGATATAATTGCATCGGTTGAACTATTTGAGTTCTACGGTGCCGCCGGCTTCGGTGATTTTCTTTTTGAGTTCTTCAGCTTCAGCTTTGGCAACGTTTTCTTTCACGGCTTTCGGAGCACCTTCAACGAGGTCTTTGGCTTCTTTTAATCCGAGGCCGGTGATTTCGCGAACTACTTTAATGACGCCGATTTTTTTGGCGGCATCAACAGCGGTCAACACGACGTTGAATTCGTCTTTTTCTTCAGCGGCAGCGCCCGCAGCGGGGGCAGCGGCAGCGGCTACGGCTACGGCCGGAGCAGCAGCTTTTACGCCGAATTTTTCTTCAATCGCTTTCACGAGTTCGGAAAGTTCCAAAACGGTGAGTTCAGCGATAGCATTTACTAATTCATCTTTGGTCATTTTTGCCATTTTTATTTTTCCTTTGTTATAGAGTAGCGGCCTTCTGCTTAACCCAGTTAAGCCCGTACCTTTACCCCTTGCGGGACTACTACCGCTCTTGGCGGGTTTAGATTTTTCCTAAGAGGAGTGTTGCTCTGTTAAAACTCTTACTCGTCGCACAATTTTGTATTTTTGGACGTCTTTGCGCCTTTTTGCGCCTTGCATAGTGTCCAAAACTATGCTTCGTTACAAAAAAGCGCAAAGCTTGTCTCAAAAATCCAAAATCGCTAACAGACAGTTTTTCAAAGACACGTCTCTTGCGTTGGCCCTTAACAGGCCAGCACAACGTTATTTTTGCTTGTCTTCCAAAGCCTTGATAACGTAGGCAAAATCCCGTATCGGAGCTTGCAATACTTGCGCCGATTGAGCAACCGCGTTGTACAACGCGCCGGCCAATTTGGACAAGTTTTCTTCTTTCGTACCAATGGTAGCGAGTTGTTTAACTTGAGCCTCATTGTACCAGACTCCCTCGGAATAGCAAGCACGCAGCTTCAAAGCCGCATTTTTCTTCTGAAAATCAACCAACGCCTTGGCTACAGCGGCGATATCGCCGCCGACGGCAATAGCCGTCGGGCCTTGAAAGAGCTTTCCATCCGCCCCTTCAATTTTGGCCTGGCTGACAGCGTGTTCCACAATCGCGTTGCGTTCCACGCGGAATTTGGCTCCCGCCGGGGCTAACGCTTGGCGAACGGCTTCCATATCGGTAAACTTCAAGCCTTGATAGGCCGTGAAGAACACCGTTCCACCCGTGGTAATTTCAGAAGCTAAGTCTTGCGACTTTTGTTTCTTTTGGTCTTTTGTCAGGTTCATTTTATTGCCTGTTTTTTAACCGAGAAGGGCTGTTATTTACCTCACTTTTAGAGCGAGAAAACGACAGCCACAGATCCCCCATCCTCCGTTTTCACGTCGGGGGGAATCATGGTTCTCGTTAAATCTGTTTAATAACTTCTTTTATATTTTATCAATAAAAGCTGCCAATTGCAAACATTTTTGCAAACGTCTTATCCGCAGCTCTTATAATTATTATAACAAAAACACTAAGCGCGTGCAACCCCTCGCCACGGTTCCGCGGGATATGCTAAAATATAAGTATGAAAACCACGTGTGAAGTTTTTCAAACACCCGGCGTGCCTTTGCCGGAGCATTTTATGGATACTTTGCCTGATTTTTTCAGCAAAAGCGGCACGGTGATCCATAACGCGCGCAACCAGATCCGCGTGTTTGACGTGGAAAATAAAAAAATTAACGTAAAAAAGTTTTGCATCCCCCCTATTGTCAATCGCATTTTATATTCACTCGGTTGGCGCACGCCCAAGGCCCTTGCTACTTATAAAAATGCGCAAGAAATTTTAAAACGCGGCTTTCATACGCCCGCACCGTACGGATACCGCATTGAGCGCAAAGGCGGGTTAATTAATTATTCCTATTTTGCCAGCGAACAAATAGAAAATATGCGCCCCATACGCAACGGCGGTAACGACCCGGAACTTATCCGCGCACTGGCCCAATACACGGCTGATATGCACGCCAAAGGGCTTTTTCACCGCGATTTTACCCCCGGCAACATTTTATACCGCGCGGAAAACGGACAATATCATTTTTCACTGGTAGATATTAACCGTTTCCGCTTTTTTGACGGGCCGGTACCGGCGCGTTTGGTAAAACGCAATTTAATGCAACCTTTTTATTATGACGACCCCTTACGCGATTTTGTGCGGGAATACGCAAAAATTACGCAGTGGAAAGGCGATTTGGAAAACGCGGTGTTGCGCAACCGCCATTTACGCAATCAGTATGACCTTTTGAAACGCCAGCTTAAAAAATTGCCCGGGGCGTATATTTTATTAGACAAGCGTTTTAAAAAATAAATTTATGTTATAATAAGTGTATACTTTGTTAGGAGAAAAAAGTAAGGCGCCAAAAGTGCGCACGCTGTAAGACAATTTAAACTGTTTTTGGAATCGTATTGAAAGAATACGATGCGCTTTGGGAAACCAAGGCACAATCCGAGTCCAGAAACAGCCGATTTAGGCACAAGAGAGCAGGCCTTATAACCCTGTTTTCTTGTGCCGAGTGTTTGCCGTTCGCAAGAACGGCAAACCACGGCTGTTATGTTTGGGTTACTCGGATTGGCTCGGACATAATGGCCGTTTTTGTTTGGCTGTTTGCCGGGCCCGAAAAAATAAATGAGGAAAGAAAAATGAAAAAATGGTTAGTAATAATGATAGTAGCTGCTTTTGCGGCAACCCCGGCAGTGGCACAAAATTCATATACAGCACAGCCGGGAAACAGTAGTTTGTTCGGAAACGGGCAAACGACCAAAACCGAAAAAACGTACAACGAACCCGGCAATTATACCGGCCATTTCGGTTTAGGTATCCGCTTGGGTGCGGCCCAGAATGACCCGAAAGACATGAAAGACTTGTATGATGTGGCATTAGACTACGACTATTCCGAAAAAGAATTAACCAGAAGCCCCGGCGTGTTCGGGCTGGAGGCGTTGTATGAGTTTGACTTAGCGGATGAAGCGAATAAAGTCGGCGTTAAATTGGGCCTTGATTTTTATGGCCAAAACAAGCTAACGGTAACAGGTACAACGAGTGATGATTATCCAAATCTAAAAATAACTGAAAGCACTTATGCCGTTCCGTTAACCGTTTACTATAAAAGGGACCATGGTATAAAAAATTGGAGTTGGTTTGCCGGAGCCGGATTAACGTGGATTCACTCGGAAGTAGAATATAAAGGAATTGACGGGTGGATTGGCAGAGAAACGGATTCTAAATCAAAAGTGTTCCCGCATATTACGGCCGGGGCGGAATATCGTTTTAGCAAATTGTTTGCTTTAGGGTTAGACCTAAAATACAATATTGCCGCTAAAGTGACAAAAGACGGAGCGGTTTTATCTGACCGCTCCGGTATCGGTGCGGCCCTTACGGGACGTTTCTACTTCTAGTAGAGTACTTCCCTCCTAAACAAGCGCCCCCGGGCATAACCCGGGGGTGTTTTGTGTTATCATCGGAATTTGTCCTATTTATTTTTTGCTGGTGCGGAAGAAATGAGGTACACGCAATACTCTCAAAGAATCTAACCAACCGCCGACGTTATCTTCCACCTCTTTTCCCAATGCTTCCAGTGCTTGTTGCCGGGCCTCTTTTTCCGTCGGCAAATTGATACGGCGCGTATATTGGAAAACTACCGGGTGTTTACCGTTTTGAATAATCCGGAACAAATTAAATTCCGCATACGTCGGCTTTGTTTCCGTGTAGGAAACTTCCCACTCGCCGGGGCGGTTGCCTTGCAGAAAATCAAAGGGAACGCCCTTGTTGTTCTTGGTAAAGTGCGAAATAATGGAAGACGCCACCTTGCGCGACGTGGTAGATACGCCGTCATACGTACGAATAGAAATCATCTCGTTGTAAGATTGCAAGTCCGCCCCCGACGGGAAATACTGCGTCAGCCACTCACGCGCATCCCCGCCGCTGTGCCCTAAATAAAATTTTTTTCCTTCAAATTCTATCGCGGGAACCAGGGGGTCTTCCTCTTGGGTACTCGCCGTTTGGGAGGAAGCGACGGCCGTTTGGTCGCCGGAGTTTTGCGCACCGGCAATTACGGCCACTGCTATAATTAAAATACTCAAAATCGTTAAAATATATTTTTTCATATTGTTATTGTAACTTTTTTTCGTCCAATGTAAAAGATTTTTTTGAAGAGGCCAACCCCTTAAAATAGTAAACATCCGGTTTTCAGTTTTGCGCCTGGGCAAAGCCGTAAGTCGCGCGCCGGGACGGCCCGCCACCCAAAAGACTAACTTTGTAGAAGTTTTCCTGATTTGTCAGATTTGAGATAGATTTGCGCCGCTAGTTGCCCGCATGACGTAATGGTAGTTACGTCAAGGGCAAGGCGGGGCAAAGATACTCAAATGTGGCAAATTGTTGGCCCTTATTAAGACACAAAAACGACCCCATTTTTTAAGGTGGAGATCCTTAAGTCAAGTTCAGGATGACACCTTTGGGGTCGTTTTTGTGCGCATGTCATAAGTTAACAACAGTTATTAAATATAAAAAGGATAAAGGCTTTGATGAGACCGACATCGATCTACTCTCTCAGCACCGAATTGGGTGCCAATACCATCGACCCTTACGAGCTTAACTGCCGTGTTCGGAATGGGAACGGGTGTGACCTCGTCGGAATTAATATCAGTCTCATCAAAGCCTCTATGTTAAAAGAACAAATTGGAAGGAACCGTCGCTACAACAATTCCTTTCGCGTTAGAATCTTGCTCGCCGTGTTCTAGACGGGTCATCGCGTACTTCTAACGTCAGATAACTAGAAAAGCGCAAGTGTTTTTACACTCACATTCTTTATCTATCTGGATTAAAGAATATGGCCAAGCCTCACGACCTATTAGTACAGATTAGCTGAACACATTACTGTGCTTACACACTCTGCCTATCAACCCGGTAGTCTTCCGGGGGTCTTCTGGGTAGTTAATCTACCAGGGAAACCTTATCTTGAGGCGGGTTTCACGCTTATATGCTTTCAGCGTTTATCCCTACCGAACACCGCTAATCAGCTATGCCTGTTTACAGACAACTGATATACAGGAGGTTCGTTCATCCAGGCCCTCTCGTACTATGGACAACTCCTCTCAAGTTTCCTGCGCATACAACAGATAGAGACCGTACTGTCTCACGACGTACTGAACCCAG
>JAGCMD010000090.1 GCA_017646765.1 Elusimicrobiaceae bacterium
ATTTTCGGCGCGTATAAAAAATACGCGCCCCTTCTAACAAAAGAGCGCGTACCTATCTAACAGAAGTTCAAGGCTTATCGCCCGTGCGGCAAGCACTGCGCGCCTATTACAAACGCGGAGTTACCCAACTGACCAAATATAAATTTATTTTTTCTTCCCGGTTCCGGCGGCCCCACCGGCGGCGCCACCCATAATGGCCGACATATCCGGCATTTTGGCAGCACCTGCCGCCGCACCGCCTTTGCCGCCTTGCGCGCCGGCCGCGCTGTTCATAATAGCAGACAAATCAGGCATCCCCTCGCCGGATCCACCCAACGCGCCCATCATGCTTTGTAAGCCTTGTAATTGTTGCATGGCTGCGGCCGGATCCGTAGCCGCTTGTTGGGCGGCCTTATCGCCCGGCTTGCCTGTTGTTGCCGGTTTAGCGGGGGCAGAGGGAACCGCGGCCTTTGTAGCTTGAGGCGCTTTGGCCCCGGCATTTTTGTCCGTTGATTTTTGGGCAGCCGGACGAGCGGCGGTTTGCGTTTGGACAGAATGCGTTTGAACGGATTTCGTTTCTACCGTTCTTGTCTGCACACCCTTACTCCACGCCCCCGTACGCGAGCCGTAACTGGTAAAACTGCGCGTCTTACCGGCTTGTTGCTCATCAGAGGCGTTTTCTTCCCCCCGCTGCGAACCGAAATTCGCCCGCGAGCTCCCCACCGTTTGATATGCCGCCACAGGCAAGGCCAACATGGTCAGCACAATAATCAAAATTGTTTTCATAATTATTTTCTCCTGTTTTAGTATAGTATAGGTTTATTCCGGTTTTTGTCAAGGGAAGTTATTTAACCGTAAACGTCAAATTTTCCGGGATGTCTAAAATTTCCGGGTGCTTGGCGCGCACGGTAAATTTCCGTTTCTTATTCTTGCTGCTCAGCCGGAGAAAATCTCCCTCTCGTAAAGCATACAGCAGCAAGGTATGATTATCATCGGACACACTCCCGTTTGATTTTAAAACAAGAATTTTATTTTTCTTATCAAAAATATTCACTTTGTAAGGATCATATTTATTTATCGGAATCTCCCCTTTGGCTTCCAAAATCAAAATGTTCGGCCCGAACACATTACGAAGATGCTCGGGCAAAGAATCATTCCCCCATACGGCCTTCGTTACGGAGATTTTATTAGCCCCCGATATATCGCTTGTTTTTTCCTGCATCCCCGACGTATCGGTAGGCGTGAACGGTTTTAACGGGCCGCCGTCCCGGTGTAATTGTAAAAAAGCCAGGACATCTTTCGTTACCGGTTGATGCCCGATTGACGGATATAAGTGCGTTTGTACGTTAGGGGCCATTTCATTGAGTAATTTTATGGACTGTGCTCGGCGTTCAAAAATATCTTTCCCGGGCAATACTTTTGCCAACACCAGGCGTTCTATTTCCGGGTCAAAGCATTCCGAGTAGACAAACGTATCGTTAGCATCCACTTGCCCATTGCTGGAAAAAATCGGAATTTTAGACCACGCAGTTTTATTAAAATTTTTTCCGGTAAGTTCTTTCAAATCGCCTACGCCCACCGGATAAATCAGTTTTTCACCGTTAAGTTCTTCTACCGGTAACATGTGGTATAGTGCCCCACCTGTAACGGTCGCAATTACATATTCCGGGTGGAGCATGGTCCAGCGCCACGCAAACACGCCGGCCGCCGAGAAACCTGTCACAAACACTTTCTCTTGCGTTTTAATGTTACGCTTGTTTAATTGGCGGCGGGCGTCTTTAAGCATATTTAACACTTGTAAATCAAGACGTTCAAATTTCTCATCTTGCGATATCAATACGGCACGGGACAACGCATGTGTATAAAAATTATCCAAACGAGGAACAATCGGCATGACAAGCGGCACACCTAACGAATCCGCTAGTGGCCCCTCGTTACTTTGGTAAGGCACCTGCTCCGAAATTGCTTTTTCCGTTTCTTCCGCGGACAAATCGGCTCGGCCGGTATTACCCATAATGAGCAGCATGGGTAATGTTTTAGACGTATCTATGTCCTTAGGTACATAGAGCGCATATCCCCAATGGAAGCCCTTTTCCGGGTTAGCGGGGAAGGTTAAAATTTCCCCGGTTGATTCGGCACGTAACGCCGGACCAAAAAGCAAAACAGACAGCACACACAGGATTAGTTTTTTCATAGTTTCCTCACTTAATAGTAAACGTCAAATTTTCCGGGATTTCTAAAATTTCCGGGTGGTGCGAGCGCACGCTAAACGTGCGGTCTTTATACGAACGGAGTTTGGCTAATTCTTCGTCGGAAAAATGGATTTGAATATAATTGTCTCCCTTGCGATTTTTTAGCCAGCCCCGGCAATAATTTTGCGGTTTTGTAAGAATAACCTGCCCGTTATGCAAAATGTCCAATGCGCAACTAACGCCCCTGGGTACATACGTGCTTTGCATAATCAAATCGGTAGCAGACAAATGATCCCGTTCGCACGCGGCTGGGGCCTCGTATCCCCAAAACAGTTTGCTCACTTTTACCGGGATATCAGACGGATCATTGGATGTATCTGTCACTTTAATCGGTTTTAACGCTCCACCGTTAATATGCTGTCGCAGAAACGTCACCATATCCGCTGTCATGGCAGTATGTTCCATATTCGGGTAAATATGCGTTTGCACGTTAGGGGCTTTTTCATTTATCACACGATACGCGTGTTGCACGCGGGCCAGCACCGTATATTCCGGCAAAACCTGTTGTAAAATTGGTTTTTCTATCTTCGAAGAATAACAATCGTCATAAGGCAAAGGATCGTTGATGTCTTTTTCTCCTTCGTATGAAAAAACAGGCACTTTTAACCAAGCGCGCTTATTGAATTTCTTTCCGGTAAGTTCTTTCAAATCGCCCACGCCCACCGGATAAATAAGGTTGATATCGCCTATCGTTTCTAATGGCAACATAGGATAATGCTGCCCGCCGCACGCGGCTGCCAAAACCTGTTCCGGGTGGAGCATGGTCCAACGCCAACAAAAATCACCCGACGCAGAATACCCGGCTACTAACACTTTTTTGGTTGTGCGGATACCGCGCTTTTTAAGTTGTTCGCGCGCATCCTTAATCATATTTAACACTTGCACATCAAGGCGTTTTAATTTTTCTTCTTGCGAAACAAAAACGGCCCTATTTAAATCGTGAGTATAGAGTTCCGGATCGCCGCGGTTTTCCCGTTGCACAAGTGGCATCAACATGGGCAAGCCAAGGCCGTCGGGAATCTGGTAAACAAAACTATTATTACGCAATTCATGCAACGTGCGTTCTTCCGCTTCTTTTTCCGTAGAAGTTATCCCCACGTTATTCATTTCAAATAAAATCGGTAACTTTTTGGATGTGTCC
The DNA here is from genome assembly GCA_017646765.1 of Elusimicrobiaceae bacterium. GTDB lineage: Bacteria > Elusimicrobiota > Elusimicrobia > Elusimicrobiales > Elusimicrobiaceae > Avelusimicrobium. Next base: position 3,373 of record JAGCMD010000090.1, read on the forward strand.
ATCGTCTTGGGTAAATACAAAGCATATCCCCAATGGAAGCCCTTTTCCGGGTTGGCGGGGAAGGTTAAAATTTCGCCGGTGGACTCGGCACGTAACGCCGGACCAAAAAGCAAAACAGACAGCACACACAGGATTAGTTTTTTCATACCCCTAGTATACAAATTTTTTGCTACACTATACGTAATGCAAAACACGATTTACGATGTAATTATTGTGGGGGCGGGCGCGAGCGGGCTACTCTGCGCGCGGGAGTGTGCGCGCGGCGGCCTTCGCACCTTGGTATTAGAAAAGGAACAAACCCCCGGACGCAAAATTTTGGTTACGGGCAACGGGCGGTGCAACCTTACAAACGCCCGCGTCGCGCCCGCCTTTTATCATGGAGATAACAAACTTATTTCAGCCGCACTCTCTCAATTTTCCTACGAAACTTGCCGCACCTATTTTGAGGACTTAGGAATTTTACTTACCGAGGAAGAACAAGGCCGCATTTTCCCGCAGACGGGCAAAGCGACCGCCGTTTTGGAGCCGCTAAAATTAGCCGTTTTGGAAAGCGGTGCGGAAATTTTAACCGGGCAAACCGTAACCAAAATTAAACACGGTAAAATTTTCAATATAACCACCGCCAACGGCCAAACTTTTCAAGCACGCCGCGCAGTGCTTGCGTGCGGCTCGTGCGCGTACCCGCAAATCGGCGGAACCTCAAGCGGGTACGAACTCGCGCAAAAATCAGGCCATACCATTATCCCCCCGCGCCCGACGTTGAGCGGGCTGGTACTTAAAGAAAATTTCTCGCGTCTGTCCGGCATCCGCGCGCAAGTAAAAATCATCGGCCCCGGCATACAAACACAAGGCGAAATCATTTTTACCGGCTACGGCATGAACGGCCCGGCCGCCTTAAACGCAAGCGGTGTTATTACCCGCACGCTAGCCAACGGAAACGTGCCGCTACACATCAATTTTTTGCCGGACGTACAAAACGCCCCCGCTTTTTTTAAGGAGCGCTTAAAACGCTTTGCCGACAGACGACCGAAAGATTTTTTTGCCGGAGTATTACACGAATCTATCGCCAACCTTTTAATTGATTTTAAGGGACTACGCAAAAACAAACCCATGAAAGAACAATTTCCCGCCGCCGTAAAAAGTGCGTTTGACACCGTCGCAGCGTGGCCGGTAACCGTTACCGCCCTGCGCCCATGGAACGAGGCTATGGCCGCAACAGGGGGTGTAAAAACGGACGAAATAAACTATAATACATTTGAGTCCCTTTGTTGCCCGGGCCTGTACGTGACAGGCGAACTGTTGGATATAGACGGACAAAGCGGCGGATTTAATTTACATTTTGCTTGGGCCAGCGGATTTATCGCCGCGCAGAATTTAGTTAAGGAGAAATAAATATGGCAGAAATTATTCGCAAAACTACCAGTTTAAACGACCCGAAAAACATTGGGTTCTTGCGCACGTATTACGTAGACGGAAAAGAAGTCTACACTGAGACGTTGGATAAAAATTTGGATATTATCTCGCACAAAGGCGATTTGCCCGACGGAACGGTAAAAGAATTTTTTGAAAACGGCAAACCGTATTTTGAGTGCGAAGTCAAAAACGGACAACGCAACGGCATCTGCAAAATTTATTTTGACAACGGTAAAGTTAACATTGAAAAATTCTACGAAAAAGGACTTTTGCAAGGTAAAGCGCGTGTATTTCACCCGTCGGGGCGTCTATATAAAGAATTTTCTTATGTAGATGACGTGCAAGACGGCAAGCAAATTAAATATTATCCCGACGGAAAAGTGCTTGAAATGGCCGAATTTCACAAAGGGTTTTTAAACGGCTTGTGCAAAGTATATACCCCGGAAGGCGATTTGCGCTCCGAGTGCACCTATAAAAACGATAAGTTGGTCGGCGATAAAATCATTTACCACCCCAACGGCACCATTGCCCTGATTTCCCCCCACAAAGACGGCAAGCCCAACGGCGTAACTAAAAAATTTAGCGACACGGGCGAACTGATGGAAGAGTGGTTTTTTGAAGAAGGGATTTTAACCTTAAAGAAAGCAAAATAAACTATCCTAGACTAAATACAATCCCCCGGGTTTTTTAATAAACCCGGGGGATATTTTATAATAGAGTTTCAATTATTAAGGCAATTTAAACACGTTATAACCATCTAACGCTCCTATAGAAGTACCTTTCATTATTTTATCGCAAAAACCTAAATCAGCGGTTATTTCAAAACAATACATTTGGCCACCTTTTAAAGTTCCCTCACTGTTATCTATTGTCCTTCCGAAAAAACCGGCTGTTGCATACGGGCCGTCAATAAACATCGTTGATACTTCGTTCCCGTGAATAGAGAGTCCGTATTTGTTATCTTTTACACAACCGTCATCCACTCCAAAAGCTGCCACTAATTCCGGCGCAGGGGTACACGAAAACCCAATATCCAACACATCAAAACTCGTAGGCATTGTATTAGTTTGCATATAATACGCCGATTGGGCAGTCATCAAAGCCCTCGTTAATGTTTGCAGTTCAGCAGTGCGCGATTTCCACACCGCTTTTTGATATTGCTGCAAGGCAATGGCGGCAAGTATGCCTATGATTAAAACTACTACTAATAATTCTATGAGCGTAAACCCCTTTTTACAACCATTATTCTTCATTTTGGTTCTCCTTGTTTAATTTTGCTACGAAAATATCGTAGCAAAAAAAAAAAATA
>JAGCMD010000091.1 GCA_017646765.1 Elusimicrobiaceae bacterium
CTTGCCGGCGCGGCTTGCCCTCAAACAAAAACATCGCTGCGGGCTTCAAATCCAGACGCACGCAAAGCAGTTTGCCTGCTTCGCCCCTCTAAAATAAAAACCGCCTTTCGGCGGTTTTCTATTTTAAATGGTCGGGGCGACTGGATTTGAACCAGCGACCTCACGGTCCCGAACCGTGCGCGCTACCATCTGCGCTACGCCCCGTAAATGTTCGCCGTTTCCGGCACAAATCAATGAGTTAAATGGTCGGGAAGGCGGGAATCGAACCCGCGATCTCTCGCACCCCAAGCGAGCGCTCTACCTCTGAGCCACTCCCCGAAAAAAGCAGCCGCTTTCGCAGCCACCTATATATTCTACCATTATTTCAGCAAATCTTCCAGCGTTTCTTTAATTTCCGTCAGAAGTTTTGTATCGGTATGGGTGCGTTTTTCCTCGCCAACTACCGGCAAGCGGTAATGAGCCAACTGCTTTTTGGCACCTTCCAAAGTAAGTTTGTGTTTATAGATTAAGTCCTTAATTCTCAAAATCGTATACACATCTTCTTTGGTATAACGCCGGTGCCCGCTTTCCAAGCGAATAGGACGGATGAGCCCGAACTCGGCTTCCCAATAACGCACGGAGTACTCCGGCACACCCGTAATACGTTTTACGTCACCGATAGAAAAATACTCTTTCTGTTCAAGTTCCTCTAGTCCCATAGTCTTATTATATCATTTTGCGTTTAACGTTCGTCGCGCACAATCAAACAGCCGCCGCAAATTAGGTCCCAGCGCGGCGTTTTTGAAATCGGGCTCCCACCGAAGTTTATGCAAACTATCGCTTACCACAAAGGCCGAAACACCCCTTACGCGCAGCCGTGCACACGCGGCATAAAAAGCGGACGTTTCCATTTCTACCGTCAAAGCTTGCTGTTTTTGGTAGTGTTTGATTTGCGCTTTCGTTTCGCGGTAAATAGCATCTGCGGACCAATTACGCCCGACGTGGAAATTTTCTCCCGACGCACGCAACGCGCGCGTAAATCGCTCAAAAAGCGGCGCGGAAGGTTTGATAATCTCTTTAGAAGTGTAACAAACGGAAGTGCCGTCCGCGCAAAAACTGCCGTCGCAGACGACCGTATCTCCCGGCAAAACTTCTTCTTGTAGTGAGCCTGCCAAACCAACTAAAATCATTTCTCGTACGCCCAAAGCTGCCAACAATTCTACCGCCATGGCCGCCGCCGGGCCGCCGCAGCCAAACCCGGTTGCCATACAAAATTTTTCTTCCGGGAAAACGTAAATTTCAATTCCCCCTACATTTTTAAGGAGGTAGTTTTTCCCCGCCGCCGTTTTGGCCAAAGGGACTACCGGACACAAAATAGCCGCCGGCGGAAGCGTAAGCCCGCGGGCCATTAAACTAACGTATTCTTTGGCGGTTACTACTGCCTCTCCCACCGACTTTTTACCCTTAAATAACATATTGCTCCTTTTTACTTAGCGTCTATCAAGCACCCGGTTATTGTATATTTTTCTTAGCCCACACGCAACGCGCATTTAATTACTTGCTTAAACCGAAAAAATTTCCTTTTCACGTCCAAATTTACTACAATATATAAGTAAATAAAACGGGCCTGTTCCGGCCCGCAGCAGTTTTATTTTATCTAGGAGAAAAAACCGAAATATGGTAAAGAAAACCGTAAAAAAAGCGGCCCCCAAAAAAGCCGCTAAAAAAGCAGTAAAATATATTTATTCCTTCGGTGCCGGTAAAGCCGAAGGTAATGGCAAAATGAAAGAACTTTTGGGCGGTAAGGGCGCCAACTTGGCTGAAATGTCCGGCCAGTTAAAATTGCCCGTCCCCCCCGGCTTCACCATTACCACCGAAGTCTGCACCTACTATTGGAACAACAAACGCACCTATCCCAAAACGTTAAAAGCCGACGTACAAACCAACTTAAAAGAAGTGGAACGCAAAGCTAAAAAAGTGTTCGGCTCCGAAACCAACCCGCTCTTGGTTTCCGTCCGCTCCGGTGCGCGTGCTTCCATGCCGGGTATGATGGAAACCATTTTGAACATCGGTCTCACCGAAAAAACCATCCCGGGTATGATTGCCAAAACCGGCGATGCGCGCTTTGTGTACGACGCTTACCGCCGCCTCATTATGATGTACTCCGACGTAGTTATGGAAAAAGCCGCCGGCATTGAACCCAAAGACGGCGAAGGTATCCGCAAAATTTTAGACGGCATGATGGGCGATGTCAAAAAGAAACTCGGTGTAAAAGACGATACGCAAATCCCGGCGGAAGAACTTAAAAAACTCTGCGTGGAATTTAAGAAAACCGTTAAAAAAGTACTCAAAAAAGATTTCCCGGATGATCCGATGGAACAATTGTGGGGCGCGATTGGCGCGGTGTTTGCTTCTTGGAACGGTAAACGCGCGATTGCCTACCGCAACATTGAAAACATCCCGCACGATTGGGGTACGGCCGTCAACGTACAAACCATGGTATTTGGTAACATGGGTGACGACAGTGCCACCGGTGTTGCCTTCACCCGCAACCCCGGCAACGGAGACAGCCACTTCTACGGCGAATATTTAATCAATGCCCAAGGCGAAGACGTCGTAGCCGGTATCCGCACTCCGTCTCCGATGAACAAATGGTCCACCAACGCCCACTCCAAAAACTTGCCCACCTTGGAAAAAGTAATGCCCAAAGTGTACAAGGAATTAGACCAAATTCAAAAGAAATTGGAAAAACACTTCCACGATATGTTGGATATTGAATTTACCATTGAAAACCAACGCTTGTGGATGCTCCAATGCCGCGTCGGCAAACGCAACGGTACGGCCGCTGTGCAAATGGCGTTAGATATGGTCAAAGAACGCCTCATCACCAAAGAAGAAGCCGTTTTGCGTGTAACGCCTACGCAACTGGGCGAACTGTTACTGCCCGCCATTGACCCGAAAGCCGAAGCCGGTGCCAAACCGGTGGCGCAAGGTTTGCCTGCCGGCCCGGGCGGTGCGTGCGGTAAAATCGTCTTCAATTCCACAGACGCTATTGAAATGCAAGAAAAAGGTATCAACGCCATTTTAGTGCGCGAAGAAACCAATCCCGAAGATATTGAAGGTATGCGCGCGGCGGCGGGTATTTTAACCCAACGCGGCGGTATGACCTCTCACGCGGCCTTAGTAGCGCGCGGCTGGGGTAAATGCTGCATCGTCGGTTGTGGCGAACTGGAAATTGATTTGAACAAGAAAACCGTTTCCATGGGCGGCAAAACCTATAAAGAAGGCGACGAAATTACCTTGAACGGTACGAAAGGTTATGTTTATGCGGGTGCTTTAAAAATGTTAGGCGCCGGCGAAGGTAACAAAAACTTGGCCAACTTCCTCGCCTTGTGCGACAAAGTCCGCACCTTAAAAGTCCGCGCCAATGCCGATACGGAAGATGACGCTATCAAAGCCCGCAAATTTGGGGCTGAAGGTATCGGGCTGTTCCGCATTGAACACATGTTCTACGGCAAAAATTCCGATAAGCCGCTCTTCATCTTGCGCAAAATGATTCTTTCCGGCAATGAAGCTGAACGCAAAGCCGCCGTCAACGAACTTTTCCCGTACATGAAAAAAGAAATCAAAGCCACGATGAAAGCTATGTCCGGCTTTGGTGTAACCGTTCGTTTGATGGATCCGCCGCTGCACGAATTCGTGCCGACCTTGCCCGAAAAACAACAAGAGTTGGCTAAAGCGCTTGGTATTTCCATGGCGGTATTTAAAGAACGCGCCGCCGGACTGCACGAAGTGAACCCGATGATGGGACACCGCGGTATCCGCTTGGGTGTAACGTATCCGGAAATTACCACGATGCAATCGCGCGCGATTTTTGAAGCCGCGGCCGAACTTATTAAAGAAGGCGTAAAAGCCCAACCCGAAGTGATGATCCCGCTTACCTGCGACGTAAACGAAATCATCACCCAGAAAAAACTCATCCGCGCCGCCTATGAAGAAGTAGTTGCCAAAACGAAAGTGAAAAAACTCAACTACTCCGTGGGCACAATGATTGAAATTCCCCGTGCGGCCGTCTTAGCCTATGAAGTAGCCGCCGAAGCGGATTTCTTCTCGTTCGGTACGAACGACTTAACGCAAATGACGTTTGGTTTCTCGCGCGACGATATCGGCTCGTTCTTGCCCGAATACCTTAAACAAGGTATCTTGGAAAACGATCCGTTCCAAACGCTGGACCAACGCGGTGTGGGGATGCTTATTGAACACGCCGTTTGCGAAGGCCGCGAACAAAAACCGCACTTGAAAGTTGGTATCTGCGGCGAACACGGCGGGGACCCGGCCAGTGTGGAATTCTGCCACCGCGAAGGGTTTACCTACGTGTCTTGCTCGGCGTTCCGCGTGCCGATAGCGCGTTTGGCTGCTGCTCAAGCCGCCGCCAAAGACGTGCTTGCTAAAAAGAAATAACAACTTGTTATCTTCTAAAAAACCCCCGGTTATACGCCGGGGGTTTTTTAGCGCACAAAATACCCCGGGCTTTTGGCCCGGGGTGGTTTTTTATAAACAAAAGAACATTAGGGTAAACTATATATCTTTGAATTAGTTGTGGTATCGCTAGCAAAAAGAGTACCCTTAAATAATTTATCGCAAAGGCCCCGATCTCCATTGAATTCGCAGCAATATAATTTACCGGCTTGTATATTCTTGCTTGGCATATCTTTGCCTGCACCCAAAAATCCTGACCATGCGTACGGGCCTTCCAGAAACATGGCCCCCACCAGATCCTCCCCTATAAATAAGATATATTTGTTATCCTTTACACACATATCCGGGACACCCATTGCCGCCGCATACGCGGCGTCTTGCGTACATGGAAATCCAAGGTCTAATACATCAAAACTGGTGGGAAGCGTACCATTTGCCATATAATATATTTCATTGGCGTTAATTACCCCTCTTGTTAACGTCATCAATTCACTTGAGCGCGCTTTCCACACCGCTTTTTGATATTGAGGTAAGGCAATAGCGGCCAGTATTCCTATGATTAAAACTACCACCAACAGTTCTATGAGCGTAAACGCTCTTTTACAACCATTATTCTTCATTTTAGTTCTCCTAGAGTAATTTTGCTACGAAAATATCGTAGCAAAAAAAAAAATAAGTCAAGGCTTTTTTATACTTTTCTGCAAACAGAAAAGTAAC
>JAGCMD010000092.1 GCA_017646765.1 Elusimicrobiaceae bacterium
CCGGACGAATCGTCTCTGCCCGTACCATCCATTATCCGCTGACGCATTTAATAACGGAACAAGCCTCTTTGCGCGTGCTGTTCACCCGTTGGTTGCCGGCGGCTCTTTATACACTGTCTTTAATACTCATGATAACGGCCCTGGCCCGGCCCACCCAAATAAACCGTACCGCGTTACCGCCCACGGAAGGGATTGATATTATGCTGTTGATGGACGTGTCTGCATCCATGAACAAGCAAGATTTTTACCCCAGCCGCTTTATAGCCGCGCAAAGTAACGCTTTACAGTTCGTAAAAAAGCGCTTAAACGACCGCATCGGAGTGACTGTTTTTGCCAAAGAATCTCTTTTGCAAGCTCCGCTTACGTTAGACCACGAAGCCCTGGAAGATTATATTTCTTCCCTTTATTTGGGAATCGTCAATCCGGAGCTTACCGCTATAGGAGACGGCCTGGCCGTGGCAATCAATCACTTAAAAGACAGCAAGGCCAAAAGTAAAATCATCATCTTACTTACCGACGGAGATTCTAACTTTGGCACCGTTGAACCTCTCATGGCCGCCAAAGCCGCCGCTACTTACGGCATCAAGGTATATACCATCGGCACGGCTTCCGCCCCCGGGCAAAATCCCTACTCCAGTGCAGAAGATGAAATCAATGAGGGGCTGCTTATGGAAATTGCCCAAATGACCGGCGGCCAGTTTTACCGCGCGAAAAATGAAGCCGAATTGGAAAAAATTTATGACACAATTAACGAATTGGAAAAAACGGAATTCTCTTCCAGCTCCGTTATCCACCGCACCGATGAATATCAGCCCTTACTGTTGGCGGCCGTATATTTGCTGCTGTTGGGGCTTATGTTAGAAAAAATTTTATTTGTTAAGGTACCTTAAGTATGGAATTATTTGCTCATCCGTTCTTTTTACTTTACTTCGTACCCGTATTAATCGGGGTACTCGTGCTGTTTTGGGCAGGTAAGAAATTAAAAAATCGCGCGGTACGCGCTTTATTTTCACCGCAAACTTATGCCCAATTAACCGTCGGATTGCGCCCGGAAAGTGTAGGACGTACCGTGCTGATGTGTTTAGCGGTTTTCTTCTTATTCGCCGCGTTGGCCGGACCTCAATGGGGAACGGAAATTATAGAAGCGCAAGGAGAATTTTCCCAAGCGGTCATTGCCGTAGATGTGTCTGCTTCTATGCAGGCACAAGATGTCAAACCCGACCGGCTAGACAGTGCCAAAACTATGTTGCGCATGTTGGTAAGTAATCTTAAAGACCAACGGTTAGGCATTATCGCTTTTACATCGCAGGCTTTTATTCAATGTCCGATTACAACCGATGAAGACGCTTTGCGCTATTTTATCACGGCGCTCAAGCCCAATATGCTACCCGTACCGGGCACGTCGTTAGCAGCTCCGGTCAAATTGGCAGCCCGTATGTTAGCCAAATATCCCGGCCACAAAGCTCTTATCTTACTGACCGACGGGGAAGACCATACCCCCGAAGAACTTGCTGCCGCCAAAAATATCGCTTTAAAAAACGGACTACGTTTAATTGCGGTCGGTATCGGTACAAAAGAAGGTTCTTTAATTCCGAATAAACGGGACCCAAACGGTACCGTCTTGGAATATAAAAAAGATAAACAAGGCAATACGGTCGTCTCTAAATTAGATGAAAAATCGCTTTTGGAATTGGCTCAAGCCACGGGCGGAACGTATATTTCTTACACCACTCCGGCGCAAGTAGAAGCCAAAATCGTCCAATCGTTGCACGGGTTGGACCGCAGCATTTCCGGCACGGCCAGGCATGCAGCGTATAAAACGCGCTATCAAATTCCGCTGGTGCTAGCCTTGTTATGTCTGACCGGATATTTGTTGTACCCGCGCGGGAAACGCAAAGAACCGGCCATAAAACAAAAAACTGTAAAAAAGGTAAAATAAAGTATGCGCAAGTGGATGATTTGTCTTTCCGTTTTTTGTGCGTTACCCTTATGGGCCGGCGTGCAGGGTGATTTGCGGCAAAGCGGCAAACTGTATAAACAAAAAAAATACGGGCAAGCCTTATCTAAGTACAACGATATTTTAAAAGAACACCCCGCCAATCAGGAAGCCGCCCTAGGGGCAGGGGCCGCGGCTTATTATTTAAAAGATTACGCAGCCGCCCAAGCTGCTTTTTCGCAAGCCTCGGAGCAAGCTACTCCCCGTCAGCCGGACGCTTTTTTTAACCTTGGCAACGCCTATTATCGCGCCCAAAATGCACAAAAAGCCAAACAGGCTTACCGGCAAGCCATTTTAAAAAATCCGCAAGACAAAGAAGCTATTCACAATTTACAAATCATCTTGGAAGAAAAACAAAACCAACAGAACAACAATCAGCAAAACGACCAAAACGAAAAAGATAATTCTTCCAATGAACAGCCTCAGGGAGGCCAGCCACCGCAAAGCGGCGGAGATAATTCCGAAAAAAATGAACCTTCACAGGCTGATAAAGATGCGGCCCAACGTATTATGCAAATGGCGCAGCAACAAGAAGATCAACTGCAACAAAAACAACAAGGTAACCGCCAAGGGACAGCCGACAATTTAATAGAAAAAGATTGGTAATATGTGTAAAAAAATATTTCTCGTAGCCAGTATGGTATTTTGGAGTATTTGGGCGCAAGCGCAGGTACAGCTGACGGCTCAAGTAGATAAAACCGCTTTGACCTTAGACGACGATTTAACACTGACCGTTAAACTATCCGGCGTTTCGGGAAACATCGTCATGCCGCAACTACCGAGCTTACCGGCTTTTAACGTTTATTCACGCAGAACGGATCAATCTGTCGTAAACGGAAATGTCACGCTGATATTTCGCTACACGATGGTACCGCGCTTTGTTGGCAAAGCTACTATCGGCGAAATCAAATTCTCATACGACGGGAAAACATACACAACGGCCCCAATTTCCATAGATATTTACCGCAACGCCACGCCTGCCGGCGCAACGGCTCAACCGGCTACTGCCCAAATAAACGTCAGCCAAGCCACCCCTACTGCCGCCAACGGAACCCATGCCTCCGCAGAGCCGCAAGCGCCCACGGCTGATTCTTTTGCCCATTTACCTCCGCTGGAGGCTGCCCTGGCACACCGCGCAGTCCAACGAGCCGGAGAGCCGTTCTTCTTGATAGCCGCGGTCAGCGACAAGGCCCCTTACGTCAATCAACCTTTTAGCTTGGGAGTACGTTTTTACTTTTCCCAAAATTTCTACGAAGCACCCTACCAAAAACCGACTGTCTCTAATTTGTTTATGGAAGAGGAAAGGTCCGTGGAAGGTACACAAAAAATCGGCAACACGTTGTACCACTATCAAGAACAACGCTATCAACTCACGGCCGCGGCTCCCGGCAAAGCCAGCGTCGGTCCGGCTACCGTACGTTACCGGATTGGTTCCGTACCGCAGGACCTTTTTGACCGTTTCTTTGGAGGGGTGAGTGTCGGTCCGGAAAAAACGGCTCAGTCAGCACCTATTACCTTGTATGCCCGGCCGCTGCCGCAACAAGACCGGCCCGATTCTTTCTACGGGGCTATCGGCAGCGGATACACGTTAAAGGCACAAACCGACCTGCAAAAAGTACCTGCCCAGGAAGCTATTAACCTGACCGTTACGGTTACCGGTAGAAATGACCTAAAAGGTACTCAAAATTTAGAATTTCCCCCCATGGAAGGATTTAAAATTTATCCGGCTGCATCCTCTGCCGGAACCTCTACCGGGAAAAACGGAACGCTAACATACTACAAAGTTTTTAAAGCAGTGCTGGTGCCGGCAGCATCGGGTATATATACTATACCGCCGATACCGTGGTCGTATTTTGACCCGAAAACAACCTCTTACAAAACGTTGCAAACCGCTCCCATTAACATATCGGTTACCCCTGCCGAAAAATCAGAAAGCAGTTTCAGTTTCTCCGGGGAAACCACCGCCGGGAACGGTTTTCAAACCTTGGCAAGCGATATTAACTACCTCAAAATGACGCTCGCACCCGAAGAGAATTTACTAGAACGTTTTAGTCATTTAACAATACTCAATATGGGTTGTGCAGCCCTACTGGTATTGGGCCTTTTATTAACCGCCGTTCGCCGCAAAGCCACCCCCGGCAAAAAAGCTTTTGCCGTTGCTAAAAATGAACTTAGAAAACCCGCTTCTTGCCAGACCATTTCGGACGCACTGGGTACGTATTTACAGCAAAAATTTGGGCTCACTACCGGCAGCTTGCCTTTAAAAGAAATTTTATTTGGCTTAAATCAAAAAGGCGTTACGCCCGCCACCGCAGAATCTTTCGCCCTGTTGTGGCAACGGCTGGAAGCCGAACGATTTGCGCCCGGAAGTGATGCCTCACAAAGTACCGCCCGGTTGGCCCAACAAGCTCAAGATGTATTAAAACTTATGGAAAAGGAGGCCCGCCGATGAAACGTATTTGTTTCGCACTAACTGCCTGTTTGGCCTTTGTACCGTCATTTGCCCAAAGCGACTTGCAACAGGCCGAGGACCTTTACCGGCAAGGAAAATTCTCCGCGGCCTTAAACGCGTATGAGACGATTTTAAAAAATAACCCAAACGACCCTTTTGTTTACTACAATATAGGTAACTGTTATTTCAAAATGGGCAGCAAAGGATTGGCCGCCGCGAATTATTACCGGGCTTTCAGATTGGCCCCGCGCGACAGCGATATCCGGCATAACTTAACCTTGGCGCTGGAATCAGGCGGAGAGCGGTTTGTCCCGGCAGGAATACCCCTGGTACTACATAAGGCTTTCTTCTATTTGTCTGAGGCAGAGCTAAAGGGGTGGGTGTACGTCCTGTTTTGGTTGACCGGCGTGCTTGTTTTTTGGTGCTTAGTACGACGTAAATGGAACCATTTGGCTACGTTAGGATGCCTATTACTCTTGCTTAGCACGGGTTGGTTGTACACCCGGCTGCATCTGGCGCAGGAAACCTTGGCCGTAGTAGCTTCCCCGGTAGCGGAAATACGCAGCGGGCCCGGTACCAACTTCCCGGCCAGTGCCAGTGCCGCCCAAGGACATTTGGTTACGATTTTAGACAGTAAAGATGCTTGGTATGAAGTGGTAGTTAATTCCCAAGGCATCAAAGGTTGGATTGAAAAAGATACGGTGGAAAAAATTTAGTATGAAAATAGCATTGGGTTGTGACCACGCCGGTTTTACCTTAAAGGATACTGTTATCCAACAAGTGCAGAAATTAGGGCATGAAGTGTTGGATATGGGCACCTTCTCGCAAGAACGGGCAGATTATCCGGACTTTGCAGATAAAGTCGCCAAAGCGGTTGCTTCCGGGCAAGCCGATCGGGGCATTTTAATCTGCGGCAGCGGGGTGGGTGTTTGCATTGCCGCCAACAAAACTAAAGGTATCCGCGCCAGCATTTGCCACGATGCCTACACGGCCCAGCAAGCCGTAGAACACGACAACCTAAACGTACTGTGTTTGGGAGCACGCATTATCGGCCCGGCTTTAGCGCAAGAACTCGTAACACGCTTTTTAAGCGCCCGGTTTTCAAACGGCGAACGCCACCAAAAGCGCCTCGCCAAAGTAGCAACTATTGAAAAAACAAATTTTAAATAAGGCCCCGCGGCCTTCATAAAAGGAAAATAAGAGATATGAATACACACGAAAACCCCTTAGCCGAAGGAATGATTCGGGAAGGTTTAATTAAATTAGACGGCTTGTCATTCAACACAAAATTTTGGGCTAAAGACCCCTCTTTGTGGAAGAAAGACGAAGAAAGCCAAGATTTTATTGTCCGGTTTTTAGGCTGGCAAAAAGTCTATGATTGGACGTTAGAGCGTCTGGAAGAAGTACTTGCCTTTGCCGAAGACGTTAAAGCTAATTTTAAACATTGTGTAGTGATGGGGATGGGTGGTTCCTCTTTAGCGCCGGAAGTTTTCCGCACCGTATTTGGTAAACAAGAGGGTTGGCCCGAACTCATTGTATTAGATACCACGAACCCCGACTGGATTGATGCGGCACGCACCCGCCTGGATCCGGCCCAAACGCTTTTTATTTTTGCCAGTAAATCCGGCGGAACGGTGGAGCCGTCTTCCCAGTTTGCTTATTTCTTTGATGAAGTGAAAAAAGCCGGCGTCAAAACTCCGGGCAAAAACTTTGCCGCCATTACCGACAAAGGCACCGCCTTGGAAGCCCTGGCCAACCAACACAAATTCCGCCATACGTTTATTAACCCCTCGGACATTGGCGGCCGTTTTTCCGCATTATCTTTCTTTGGCATCGTGCCGGCTGCGGTTATGGGCCTTGACGTCAAAAAGATTTTGACCATTGCCCAAGAGCAAGCCCAAACTTTCGGGCCCGAAGCTCCCATGAAAGAAAATGCCGCTGTCAAGCTCGGCGCATTTATGGGCGCGGCCAATATCAATCACGGGAAAGACAAACTGACCTTACTCACTCCGAAAGATTTATCTACGTTCGGTTTGTGGGTGGAGCAGTTAGTGGCAGAGTCTACCGGCAAAGAAAGCAAAGGTATTGTGCCCGTTGCCGGAGAGAAACTCCAGCCCAATTTTGATTACCGTGAAGACCGCCTGTTTGTTCATCTGTCCACCGGCAGCGAGGACGATAAACGTATTCGCGCTATGGCAGAAGCATTAGAAGAGCATGAAGCCCCGGTATTTACCATTGAAATAGCAGACCTGTATGAACTGGGGGCGCTTTTCCTGTTGTGGGAAATTGCCACGGCGGCGGCCGGCGCTATTTTGGCCATTAACCCCTTTGACCAACCCAACGTACAAGAAGCCAAAACCATGACCAAAGAAGTATTGGCTAAACTTGCTAAAGGGGATATTCCGCAAGACATCACTGCGCCGATTTTGGTTTCTAAGGATATGGCAGATAAAGTCCGTTTGGATACCTTGGCCCAAGACGTTTATTCTCTTTTGGAAAGCAATGACTATGTAGCCATTTTGCCGTATGTGTATCCGTCGGAAGAAACAGAAGCGGCTTTAACGGTTTTGCGTGATAAAATCATGGCTCGCACCAAACGCGCCGTATTGTTTGGCTACGGGCCGCGCTACTTACACTCCACCGGGCAATTGCATAAAGGCGACGGCAACAACGGCGTATTTATTATCTTCTCCGCGGATGCCGCACACGATATCCAAATCCCCGGCCAAAAATATACGTTCGGACAGTTGTGTAACGCCCAGGCGTTAGGCGATTTCCAAGCGTTGGAATCCAAAGGCCGCCGCGTGATTAAACTGCACCTGACGCAACCGGTCGCAGAAAGTATCCGCAAAATCAGCGACTTATTTTAACAACCGACAGGCGGCCTTTACCGGGCCGCCTTTTTTTATTTCATGAAAAAAGTTTTTATCCAAACCTACGGCTGCCAAATGAACTTGGCCGATTCGGAAGAAATGTTTGCCCACCTCTCGGCGCGCGGTTACCAACGCACGGACGAACTGGAGGAGGCCGACGCCGTGCTTATCAATACCTGTACCGTGCGCGACCATGCCGAACACAAAGCTGTTTCGTTCTTGGGCCGGTTAGGTCGCTGGAAAAAAGAAAAACCCGGACGGCGTATTATTTTTGCCGGATGCGCGGCCCAACGGCTTGGAAAAACGCTTCAAAAAAAATATCCGTTTTTAGATATTTTATCCGGGGCAAAAGACATTGAACACTTTTCGGATGCGTTAGATAAAAGCGGACTGTTCGGCCCGCAAACCTCACAAGGCGAAACACTCCCCCCCGGCTTAACCGGATACGTAACCATTATGCGCGGATGCAATTTTGCGTGTACATATTGCATTGTACCCAGCGTGCGCGGCCCGGTTAAATGCTTGCCGCATGCGGACATTTTAGCGCAAGTGCGCCGAAAAGTGCACGCCGGAGCCAAAGAAATTATGCTCCTTGGGCAAACGGTCAACGCTTATCAAGACGGCAACGTCAGTTTTGCCGATTTACTCAACCGGGCAAGCGAAATTGACGGCGTAGCGCGCGTCGGGTTTACCAGCCCGCACCCCATTTATTTTACGCCGGAATTTTTAACGGCCGTTAAGGGAAATCCGAAAATCGCCCGTCACTTACACTTACCGGCGCAAAGCGGATCAACCAAAGTTTTGCGAGAAATGAAACGCGGCTACACGCGGGAAATTTTACTGGAAAAAATAAAAGCCCTACAAGCGGAAGGATTTGTGATTTCCACCGATTTAATTGTCGGCTTCCCGACGGAAACGGAAGAAGATTTCGCCCAAACGCTTACGCTCGTGGACCAGGCCGGTTTTTCTACGGCCTATTGTTACAAATACTCCCCCCGCCAGGGCACGCCGGCCGCACAAATGAAACTTCATTCGCAAGAAGTACTGGAACAACGGCTTGATATTTTGTTAAATAAAGTAAGAGGGTTGGCCGAACGCACGTACCAAGCGCAAGTAGGAACCACCCAGGAAGTATTATTTGAAACCGAAAACAAAGGCCGCTCGTCGGGCAGTTTTTGGGTAAAAACAAAACGAAGTTATCCAATCGGCAGCGTACAACGGGTAGAAATTGAACGCGCCGATGGGACATTATTATTTGCGAGGGATTAAATACTATGACAAGAAAAAACGTATCTTCCGAAAGACGCCGTCACCCGCGTATGCCGGTGATTAGCAATTTAATTGAACCGGTCAATTTACATTACAAAACCGAGGAAGGCAAAGAGGTTTCTCTCGTTGCTATCTTGGCAGACTTGTCCGCTTCCGGTATGCGCATGATTAGTTTTTTGGGCGCGCCGCTGGCCGACCATTTTTCCATTAGTTTACAACTGCCCGGTACCGAAAAAATGGAAGTGGAAGCACGTTTGGCGTGGGTAAAAGAACGCGAAAACGTGTATACCATTGGTATTGAATTTACAAAGATGGCCGCCAAACACGCTAAACTTATCAGTGAAATGGCCGACGATTTTAACGATTGCGATACCCGCATTTTGTTAAAACTGCCCGAGCCGTGTGTGGCCAATTGTAAATGTCATAAAATCTGTAATAAAATTCAAAAAGACGAAATGCTTTTTGAGTAGAAAAGAAATTCCTTCGCAAAATAATACCCCCGGGCTAAAACCCGGGGGGCTATTTTATAATAGAGTTTCAATTAAGGCAATTTAAACACGTTAAAACCATCTGACGACGCTCCTATAAAAGTACCTTTCATTATTTTATCGCAAAAACCTAAATCAGCGGTTATTTCAAAACAATACATTTGGCCACCTTTTAAAGTTCCTTCGCTGTTATCTATTGTCCTTCCGAAAAAACCGGCTGTTGCATACGGACCGTCAATAAACATCGTTCCTACTTCGTCCCCGTGAATAAAGAGTCCGTATTTGTTATCTTTTACACAACCATCATCCGATCCAAAAGATGACGCTAATTCCGGCGAAGAAGTACACGCAAACCCAATATCCAATACATCAAAACTAGTAGGCATCGTATTAGTTTGCATATAATACGCCGATTGGGCAGTCATCAAAGCCCTCGTTAATGTTTGCAGTTCAGCAGTGCGCGATTTCCACACCGCTTTTTGATATTGAGGTAAGGCAATAGCGGCCAGTATTCCTATGATTAAAACTACCACAAGTAGTTCTATGAGCGTGAAGCCCTTTTTACAACCATTATTCTTCATTTTAGTTCTCCTAGAGTAATTTTGCTACGAAAATATCGTAGCAAAAAAAAAAAATAAGTCAAGGCTTTTTTATACTTTTCTGCAAACAGAAAAGTAACAAAA
>JAGCMD010000093.1 GCA_017646765.1 Elusimicrobiaceae bacterium
ATTTCTTCCCCATTTTGACGCTTTTTGTAAACGGTGCTAACGGGCGGGATAAACAACCAATTACATAAAAGACTGTCACGGCGCAAATCTGTAATGCGCCGTCTCCCGATTTTCTTTCCGTTCGTTTCCGTCCCTTGCGTACGTAAAAGCGGGAGATACCGCATTATCGCCGTCCGCAGGACCGGTATGACAAATAATAAGTCATCCCGCAGGGGGCGGCCCGCAGGGTTCCCCGGAAGGCGGAGCGCAACGTATTTTTCCCCCCTTTTTACGGCCTGCGCAAATTACCCCTTGACAAAAAAAAAAAATGATTATACTAATAGTAGGGGATTCCCTAAGGAGATTATTCTATGAAAAAACTAATACCCACTTTTTGCATGTTGCTTTTCTTGCAACTGCTGGCTGTGTCCGCCTATGCGGAGCCCGGCCCGGAGGCTCTGAAAGTTATCTGTAATTGGGCACAACGTTTCCCCGCCTCTTCTACGGTGGCGGCCACCTGCCAAACTGTCGGCGTTTCTTTGAAGGTGCAAGAGGGCGCTGGGGCTGGGCAGTCTACTACTAACAATGAAACTCTGCTTGCGTGGCAAAGTAATGCAAACGACATGGTAACAGCTTATCAAGAGTACCAGGCAGCGTGGGAAAATTTCTTGGCTTGGTACAAAGAACAGATAGACAGCGGGAACTACCCTTTCGACCAAAGTAACAAAAATTGCGGAAAACTTTCCCTTAGTTGCGTGAGTCTCGGCTATAATATCCCTAATCCAAGGAACAACGAATTCTACCAAGCGGCCTTGGCTGCTCACGATCAGTTTGAGGAATATAATCTGTCGTTTAAAGAAAGCGTAACAAATTCAGGCAGCAGTAACGGAGAAATATATAGTTGGTTAACGGAAAACTATCCGGATAATATAGATATTTTTGGAATAAATCCGCCCGAAGAAAAGGACGATAAAGAGTTAAAAAAATAATGCCGGAAAAACACCCCGGGCGTAAGCCCGGGGTGTTTTTTGTAAACAACAAAAAAATTTTACAATTCAATCACTAGCATAGAAGGTACAATCAAATAGTACAAATTTATCAGCGCCCCCATACTTAAAAACGGCCCAAAAGGAATTATATCGGCTCCTTTTTTACCTTTATAAATCATCAAAATAACGGCATACACAAGCCCGAAAAATGACCCCATCACAAGCGTAGTAACAACCCCTTTCCAACCAATCAGCGCCCCTATCCCGCTCATTAGTTTCACGTCGCCGCCGCCCATAGCGTCTTTCCTAAAAATCCACGTACCGATAAGCGCCACCGCCAACACGCCCAACAACCCTACTGCCGCGCCCAGTAGCGAGGATAATTCTTTCTGCCACCACACGCCGCTAAAATTCGGGTTTGCCCACGCAAAGAGTAATCCCCACACAATCAGCCCCAACGAAAAACGGTCCGGGATAATCATAAGGTCAAAATCAATAGCGGATAAACAAATCAGCGCATACACCGCCACCAGCACCACAAACGTCCACAAACTAATCCCTAAACGCCACACAAAAAGCACGGTAAGCAGCCCGGTCAACAATTCTATTAGCGGATAGCGGATAGAAATTTTTTCACGGCAGTGGCGGCATTTTCCGCGCAAGAGAAGAAAACTAAGTACCGGGATATTGTCGTACCAACGGATGTGTCTGTTGCAATGCGGGCAAAAAGACGGCGGCCACGCCACCGATTTATCAAGCGGAATGCGATAAATACACACATTTAAAAAACTGCCGATAACTAGCCCAAACAAAAAAGCAAACGTCAGCATTAGTAGGTCCATAATTATCCTCTTTCAAACCGCCGGTTTAGCACGGTACCGCTAGTGGGTATACCAGGCCTTGCCGTAGCTGTCTTCCTCATCGGAATTGACAAAGAAATCGCCAAAGCGCGGGTCAGCCGGGTCGTTTACATAAGCCCAACCGCCGGTTTTGGTAAAAGCAGTTTCAAAATTGCCGGTGGAAACATGCGCCGAAGGCGCGTGCCCGGGCAGACGCGCTTGCGGAATTTTTTCAATAAACTGCGGCACAAGGCTGGACAAATCATCCGTCGGATATACGCCTTGATTTTCCCCGTAATAGGCCGCAATCGCATTGCGCACGCGCATCAGTTGGTGCTTGGTGCTGCCCTCCTGTGACTTGTGCACTAGCGTCATAAATTTAGGCACTGTAAACACAAACAAAAAGGCCAGTACCGCTATAATTACAATAGTTTCCAGAACCGTAAAACCTCTTTTCATCTTATCCTCCTTTATTTAAAACGCATAGCCACAAGCGCAAATACTTTAGCATCACCGAGCGTATTTTTGATGCTGGAGTATTCGTTGGGCTGGTGCATTTTTTCGTCCAATTTGGAATAAACCACCGCCGGGAAACCGGCATTACGCAAATACGCGCCCACCGTTCCACCACCAACACCCATAATGCGGGGCTTGTTCTTATAGACGGCCTCTACCGCAGCTTTAGTTAGTTGCACCACTTGCTTTTTAGGATCGGTGGATTTGGAAACGTCGTCAATCAACCACTCAATTTTTATTTTCACTTTAAATCTCTTTTCAATTTGCTTAGCGATTTTGACAATTTCATCCATCACTTGTTTATTGCTGTAGCAAGGCAAAATGCGGCAATCTAAATACAACACTTCCCGCCCGGGGATGGTATTAACGTTAGGCACGTTGGCTTCGCGTTTGGTGGGCTCAAAGGTGCTACCCGATTCCGGGGCAAAGAGCGCATTTTTCTTGTTAAATTTCTTGTACAAATGCTCGTCTAAAGCGACCGTTAAATACGCGGCCGCGCGGTTGGCATTGGCCCCCGCCTTAGGGGTAGACGCGTGCGTTTGCTCGCCGCAAACGGTTAGTTTCACCCACAACATATTTTTCTCAGCTACTTCTACCATATTGCCGTCGGGTCGGCCGCCATCCGGCACCAAAAACTGATCTTCTTTACCAAACAGATGCGCGTGGTCTTTTAAAATAGAAAGCAACCCATATTCGCTGCCAAGCTCCTCGTCCGCATTGAACAAAAGTGCATAGTTACACGGCGGACGAATACCCGTATCCATCATAGCCTTTACAGCCAAAAGGCCTGATACCAAGCCTTGCTGGTTATCTTCGGAGCCGCGCCCGTAGATACGGTCCCCTTTCACAACGGCTTTAAACGGATCCGATTTCCAAAGCGACAAATCCCCCGCCGGTACTACATCCATATGGGCCATTACCCACAAGGTTTTATCTTTATTTTTACCGTAGTATTTAGCAAAAATATTCGGACGGAAACCGCCTTCGGCTGCTTTATCTTTAATGTTAATAACGGACACTTCGTCAAATTTCATTTTTTTTAGTACGGAAAGCAAATAAACCGCTTTTTGATTTTCGCCTTTTCCCCCTTGATGCGGCGACACCGCCGGGCAGGCAATCATATGCGTTTGCAAATCAATTACATTTTTTGTGTAAGTATCAATTTTTTTCAGTAATGTCTTTTCCATGTATTTCCTTCCTTATTATTTTAAATCGGGTTAGCAATATCTATAAATTTTGTTTTCACATTAAATTTTTTGGCAACCAACTGCTCCAAGGCCAAAATTCCGGGTTTTTCGGAATTATAATGCCCCAACGCCACGCAGTTAATACGCCCTTCGCGGCACCACTCCTGTACAGGCTCGTCCAACACGCCGGTAACATATAAATCATACCCTCCGCTAATGGCTTGCGGTAGCAAACTGTGTGCCCCGCCGCTAACAACCGCTATGGAACGAATTTTTTTCGGACCGAACGCCAGCACTTGTGCTTTTGTTTGGCAAAATTTTTCCCACGTTTTGACCAACTCACCCAGCGATTGAGTTGGCACCGTCCCGCAAAAACCGATATCTTCGCCGTGGTACTCACCGAACGGACGGATTTGCCGCGCTTTTACCGCCCGCATCAGGCACGCATTGTGTCCGACAACCGGGTGTTTATCTAGCGGCAAGTGATAAGCTGCTAAATTTAAATCGTTTTTAAGCAAAAAAGCCACCCGCTCGCGAAACATTCCCGTCAGGGGTTGTTCTTTCCCCCACAAAAGGCCGTGGTGTACTACAATCAAATCGGCCCCGGCGGCTTTGGCTTTTTTAAATAACTCTAATGACGCGGAAACACCAAAAACAATCTTCTTAATGTCCGTTTTTCCGGATACTTGCAACCCATTACAACTGGCATCCGCTACATGCGCACTGTCCAGGTATGTATCTAAAAATCGGATGATATCTTCGCATTTCCCCATAGAATTATGTTATCATTTTATAAGGATGAAAAAAATACTTTTTTTAATTTTAACTACTTGTGTGGCAGTTTCTTGGACTTTAGCGGAAGATTTACCCATTGCCCCTTACCTGCCCGCACAGGAAAAAACAGCCCCCCAAGACGCACCCATTACCGTACAATTCCCACATGAAAACGCCACCGTAGCGCGCGGAGCAAAATCCATTTTTATCTTCGGGAAACTTAACGTGCCAACGCCCGTTAAATTAACCATCAATGAAACGCCCGTTCCGGTGCATGATAACGGCGCCTTTTTAGCTTTTTTACCGGTAGAAAGCGGAAATTTTACTTTCACCTTGGTTGCTTCCACCCCCGACGCCATTTACCAAGCCGTCCGCCACATCACCGTACCGGGTACGGATATCGGGAAATATACCGAAAAAGCTTCTTTTGATCCGGAAGAAATTTTTCCCCAGTCTCCGGTAGAAATGCTGCCCGGAGACACCCTGGACTTATATGCCCGCGGAACACCCAATGCACAGGTAACGGCTACGCTTTCGGGCTTAAAAAACGGGAAAGATATTCCGCTAAAAGAAGAGGCTACCTCTCCCGGGGTATACCGCGCGCAATTTATCGTAGACCCGGAACAAAAAGCCAAGACCGCTAAAATTGTTTATCGCATGAAAGAAGGCCCCCGCCAAACCACTGCCAAAATAACCGCTAAAGAAAAGGTAAAAATTTTATCTGCCAAGGAAATGGTTCGCAGTGCCGAAGTATTAAGCCCGGGTGTAAAACTGCGCAAAATTCCCACCGAACGGGAAAATTTATATCCTTTTTACCGCGCTTATGGCCGCGTACAGCTGACCGGTCGGCTTAACAATCAGTATCGCATCAAACTCTCCGAACACGAAACTTCTTGGCTGGAAAAAGAAAAATTGCATATTTTCCCCAAAGAAAAAGCCCCCATCAATCATTTACAGGAAATGACGCTTACCGTCATGCCGGACAAAACCCGCTTTATTTTCTCCGGCAAACGTCCGGTCCCTATCAGCGTGCACGAGTTTAACAACCGCTTGGAAGTAACTTTTTATTACACCGATAATTTTGAAGAAAATTTTAATACCGATACCACCAGCCCGCTCGTTGAAAACGTAACCTGGACACAGCCGGAAGAGAATTTAGTATTGTTCAAAATATACTTTAAAAAAGAGGTCTTACCTTGGGGCCACGCCTACGACTTTGAAAACGGAGACCTCGTAGTAGATTTGATGCATAAACCCACACTTACCCCCACCAAAGACAAACCGCTCACCGGGGCACGCATTTTATTGGATGCCGGACACAGCCCGCGGCGCAAAATACCTTATGATGGAGCCATCGGCCCGACCGGGTATTTAGAATATGAAGCTACGCTGGCATTAGCCGAAGAATTAAAACCGCTCTTAGAGGCACAGGGCGCCACTGTCATTTTAACACGCCACGGCAACAACCGGATGTCCTTGCAGGACCGCTACCAACTGGCCTTAAAAGAAAATGCCCATATTTTTATCAGCCTGCATTATAACGCCCTGCCGGAAACCATTAACCCGCTTTCCCGACCCCGCGGCTACTCCGTATATTACAATTATCCGCACAGTTTTAAATTAGCAGAATCAATCTACCAATCGTTTACTAAACGCGTTAAACTGCCCGATAACGGCATGATTGCTAACGATATTCTGTTTATCCCGCGCATTGCCCAAATGCCCAGCATTTTGGTAGAAAATGCTTTTCTTATTTTGCCGCAACAAGAAAATCTGGCACGCGATCCGAAAGGACGCAATCAGTTCGTACAAGCACTTTATCAGGGTATTTTGGATTTCTACGGTGTTAAATCTCCCGCCACCAAAACGGCCCAAAAATCCCCCAAGCGTAACGCTAAAAAACCTACCAAAAAAACTTACATGCGTGCCGCCAAAACTCCGGTTTTACGATCGGGGAAATAACTCCCTGTTTCCCTTTCCTCGGCTGTTAATTTGATATAATAATGGTATGAGCCGGTTGCTACATTTAGACACAGTGGATTCCACCAACTCGTACTTAAAAACGCACCGGGCTGATTGGCCTCATGGCACGGTAGTATACGCCGATTGCCAAACTGCCGGACGCGGTCGTTGTGACCGCACATGGGTTTCGCAAGCAGGTGGGCTTTATTTTTCCGTTCTTTTAAAACCGCCGTACAATCCTTTTTTATCCAACCTCACGCAGCTGATGGCTTTGAGTATTTGCCAAGCGTTGGAAATATACGGCCTCACCCCCGCTATCAAATGGCCCAACGATGTGCAAGTTGGCGGCCGCAAAATAAGCGGCATTTTAAGCGAAACCGTTTTTGACAAAAACACCTTGGAGGCCGTAGTGCTCGGCGTGGGTATAAATGTAAGCCAAGACGGCCTTGAAAACGTCGGGCAGCCGGCCACGTCATTAAAAATGTTAGGCGTGCAAACAAGCCGCGAAAGGGTGTTAGAAAACGTCTTGCGGTTTTTTGGGCAAGGGTATCCGGCTTTATGCGAAAAAGGATTTGAAACTATTTACGCCGCTTATACAAAACGTTTTGCGGCTTTAGGTAAAGAAATTACCGTCAACAACGGCGAAAAAACGATTTTCGGCACAGCGGAAGGGATTTCCCCGCGCGGTACATTACTTATGCGCACCGCCCAAGGCCAAAAAGAAATATATATAGGAGATATATTATCATGAGTGCAGAAAGTTTATTTGTGCAAGCACTCAACATTACCGTGATCGGTATGCTGATTGTGTTTTCGTTCTTAATCTTACTGATTGGAATGATGAAATTTTTAGGCGTTTTTGTGGCGTGGATGGATAGAAAATTCCCCGCTGCCGCCGGTGCCGGGGCGGACAACGCCTTATTGGCCGTTGCTATTGCCACCGCAAAAAGATTTGCAAAATAACAAACAAAGGAATTAAACACTATGAAAAAAATTAACTTTATGCTTACTGCGTTTCGCGACGGATTTCAATCTGTCTACGGGGCGCGTGTTTTAACCAAAGACTTTATGCCCGCGGTAGAAGCGGCCCGCCACGCCGGAATTTCCCACATGGAATTTGGCGGCGGTGCACGCTTTCAGGCGTTGTTCTTTTACTGCAACGAAAACGCCTTTGATATGATGGATACCTTCCGCAAAACGGCCGGACCGGATGCCAACTTGCAAACCTTGGCTCGCGGCGTCAACGTAGTAGGGCTAGACAGCCAATCTTCCGATGTCATCAAAGCCCACGCCGAACTTTTCAAAAAACACGGCACTACTACGATTCGCAACTTTGATGCGCTTAACGACGTAAACAATTTAATTTACTCCGGCCAATGTATCCACGATGCAGGGCTCAAGCACGAAATCTGCGTAACTATGATGTCCTTAGCGCCGGGTTGGGATACGACGGGCAAAATTCACACCGCCGTATTTTACGAAAAAGTTTTAAAAGATATTTTAAAATCGGGCGTTCCGTTTGACTCCGTTTGTTTTAAAGACGCCTCCGGCACTTCTACCCCTCACACCGTCGGAGAAACGATTGCCATGGCACGCCGCGTGTTGCCCGAAGGAACCAAAATCGTTTTCCACACGCACGAAACGGCGGGCAACTCTATTGCGTGCTGTTTAGAGGCTATCAAAGCGGGTGCGGACTCGTTAGACCTTTCCATGCAACCCGTTTCCGGCGGTACGTGCCAACCCGATATTTTAACCATGTGGCACGCTTTGCGCGGTACGGAATATACGTTAGACATTGACCCGAAGAAAATTCAAGAGGCCGAAAATGTTTTCCAAGAGTGTATGAGCAAATACTTCTTGCCGCCCGAGGCCACCAAGGTCAACCCGATTATTCCGTTCTCGCCGTTGCCCGGCGGCGCATTAACGGCCAATACGCAAATGATGCGCGACAACGGCACATTTGATAAATTCCCCGAAGTAGTAAAAGCCATGGGCGAGTGTGTAAAGCTCGGCGGGTTCGGCACGTCCGTGACCCCCGTTTCGCAATTTTATTTCCAACAAGCATACGCGAACGTGATGTTTGGGCCGTGGAAAAAAATTACCGAAGGATACGGCAAAATGGTGCTGGGCTATTTCGGCAAAACTCCCGTCAAAGCAGACCCGGAAATTGTCAAAATTGCCAGCGAACAATTAAAACGCGAACCCACCACCAAAACACCGCTTGAAATCAATGATGCCGACCCGAAAAAAGGTCTTAAAGTTGCCGAAGCGAAACTGAAGGAAGCGGGTCTACCCGTTACGGATGAAAATAAATTCATCGTGGCTACCTGTGCCGATAAAGGACTTATGTACTTAAAAGGCGAAGCCAAAATTAACGGCATCCGCTGGGCCGCCGATGTAAAACCGGCCACTAAACAAGAAGGCCCTGTCAGCGTAACCGTGGAAGGCAAAACCTATACCGTTTCATTTGAAAACGACACTACCGCCGTGGTCAACGGCAAACGCTACAACGTGGGCGTTGGTGCGAACACGCCCGCGCAAACGGCCGCTAAACCCGCGGCCGGAGCGGGAGCGACCGTCAACGCGCCCGTACCCGGTGCGGTACTGCGCTTTAGCGTTAAAGAAGGCGACCGCGTAGCCGAAGGACAAGAAATTCTGGTTATGGAAGCAATGAAAATGGAAACTCCGGTTGCCGCTCCGGCCGCCGGAACAGTTCATTTCCTCGTCAAACAAGGCGACCAAGTACAAACGGGCCACGCGTTAGCCGAGATTAAATAGGAGTCACTATGGACTTTGCACAAGCATTTAACCAAATCTGGCAAACCACCGGTGTTTACTCCATCTCGTGGCAACAACTGGTAATGATTGCCGTTTGCTGTTTCTTGTTGTGGCTCGGTATCAAAAAACAATTTGAGCCGCTGCTACTCGTGCCGATTGCTTTTGGCGGACTGCTGGCCAATATCCCCATGCCGGTTGGCGAAGAAATTGCCGGCCCCAACGGTTTTTTAGGCATTGTGTTTAACGCCGGCATCAACACGGGGTTATTTCCGCTGTTTATCTTTATGGCGGTTGGCGCCATGACGGACTTTGGCCCGTTAATTGCCAACCCGAAAATGGCGTTACTGGGCGGTGCGGCGCAATTTGGTATTTTTGCTACGCTCATCGGCGCAATCGGTTTATCGTACATTTACATCGGCGATAAGCAACTCTTTGCCTTTGGCTTAAAAGAAGCCGCGTCTATCGGTATTATCGGCGGGGCAGACGGTCCGACGTCTATTTATTTAACGTCGCGCCTCGCGCCCGATTTGCTGGGAGCCATTGCCGTAGCCGCTTATTCCTACATGGCACTCGTACCGATTATCCAACCGCCTATTATGAAACTTTTGACGACAGATGCCGAACGCAAAATCCGCATGACGCAACTGCGCCCGGTATCTAAACGCGAAAAAATCTTGTTCCCGATTGTGATTTTGTTGTTGTGCGCGCTGTTGTTGCCGTCTGCCGCGCCGTTAATTGGTGCACTTACGTTTGGAAACCTCGTCAAAGAATCGGGCGTGGCCGAGCGGTTAAGCAAGACGCTCCAAAACGAGTTTTGCAATATCGTTACTATTTTGCTCGGGCTTTCCGTGGGCTCTAAATTACAGGCCGATCATTTCTTAGTAACGGAAACCTTAGGTATTTTGGTACTGGGTATCATTGCGTTCTCTATTGCAACGGCTTCCGGCGTGTTACTGGCTAAACTGATGAACTGCTTTAGCAAGACGAAAATCAACCCGCTTATCGGATCCGCGGGAGTGTCCGCCGTGCCGATGGCCGCACGTGTATCTAACAAAGTAGGGCTGGAATACGACAAGCAAAACTACTTGCTCATGCACGCCATGGGGCCCAATGTAGCCGGAGTTATCGGCAGTGCGGTAGCTGCCGGCGTACTGCTTGCCTTGCTTAAATAATGGAAGTTTTGGTTAAAGAACACCCCGGGACAAAATGTCCCGGGGTGTTTGTTATAAAAGTTTGGTTTACAACGTGCAGGGAGAGCTGTTATTACCTTGTTCGGCCAGCGCGCGGCAAGCTATCTGCCCGATTTTATCCATCGCATTTACACTATCCGTCCACGTCTTGCCGTCGTATGAAATAATACCACCTTTGCTATGAAGGGGATCATCCACTCCTTGGGTTACGGAACGGTGCGCCTGTATGTCACATCTATTTGAAGAGCAAGACACCGTATAAATATAGTATTTGCTGTAACACATAGAGTCTTGGCAAGTTAAGCCATTTGTTAAATCTAAATCTAACATCCCGGTAGTTAACAAATCGGTAAGCGACGCAGGAAAACCGTTTTGCAAAAGATAAGCCGCTACCGCTTTTTTAGCGTTTCCCACAAAAGTTACCATTTCGGCCGCATGTGCTTTTTCCACCGCTTTTTGATATTGCGGCAACGCAATGGCAGCCAAAATACCAATGATTAAAACTACTACCAACAATTCAATGAGCGTAAACGCTCTTTTACAACCATTATTCTTCATTTTAGTTCTCCTTGTTTAGATTTCCTACAAAATTATTAAAACAAAAAAAAAAATAAGTCAAGGCTTTTTTATACTTTTCTGCAAA
>JAGCMD010000094.1 GCA_017646765.1 Elusimicrobiaceae bacterium
CCACGGAAGCTTTGACCAATATCCGAGCCATTAATGCGGCCGTCCAAGCCTATGCCCTCGGACATTCCGGAGATGCCGACACTTGCCCCGCTTCCTTTAAAAAGATATCCGTTTCCATCCCGGGTACGTATAATGCAAACCATACGATATTAACCACTAAAAATTTTGAATATAGGCTTAATGGTGTTACGTTGGACAGCGAGCGTGGTTGCTACGATGTGGCCGGAACCGATTGCGCCGGCGTTACGGCCAAGCGGTTGGGCGGAACGAAATACGATTATATTCTTTGGAACAAAGACCACCGCTGTGGAACCACGAGGGATGGCATAGGGTCGTTCTGTTATAGCGCGACGGGCAGCTGTGAAGTGTTAGAATCAATGCCCAATATTTATAAAGTTGATCTCGCACCGTATTCTGAGTAGGAGGTTTGTTATGAAAAAAATAATTTTACTTAGCTGGTTGTTCTTGCCGGGGGCGTTATCGGCGGAGACGTTGGCCCGTATGACTACATTTTTCCCTACGCCTTATGTGGCGTATAGCCGGGTGGGGGGTAAATCGCTACTTGTTGGCACGACGTATGGTTCGCCCAAGTTAACATTGGGAACTTCAGCGCTGACAACAACAGGAGAGATATTTAAAATACCTAATTATGGGGCCCTGAAATTGCAAAAAGGAACTTTAAATTTAATAGGGAAGAATGCCGAAGCCGCTGCGCCGCTTTACAATGTCAATATCGCCGGCGCGGTTACGTTGGGAACTGCGGCGAACGGGGGGCTTGCCCAATTATTTTTTGGTAACCTGCGGGTAGAGCAGGAAAGTAATTCTCTTAAAGCAGCCAGCGTACAGGCTGCCTCTGCCATTATTGGAGAATTAAAATTGTTTGGCAAAGTTTTTCCCAGTTGCGCTGCTAAGTTTGGGAGTAATGTACAAGGTCAGATATCTTGGGAGTCTGTACAATTAAGCGGTGCAGCTTCAGCCTATAACTATTTAGTTTGTGAGCAGCGGACGAATTAACATTGCTCACGGAGTTTTTAGGTCGGCTTATCTTGCGTAGCCTTGCGTGCTTACTGCGCAAGGCTACATTTTAAAATCTTCTCCGAGGTATAACCGGCGGGCATTGGTATCGGTCAGCAGGGTGTTTTGGTCGCCCTCTACTAAGATTTTTCCATCATAAATCAAATACGCCCGTTCGGTTAGCGGTAATGTTTCGCGTACGTTGTGGTCGGTAATTAACACACCGATACCTTTGTCTTTAAGTTTAAAAATCATTTGGCGCAAGTCGGCCACCGTAATCGGGTCAATGCCGACAAACGGCTCATCCAGCAAAATGATTTTGGGATTGCTTATCATGCAGCGGGCAATTTCCATACGGCGTTTTTCTCCGCCCGATAACGTCCACGCTTTTTGTTTGGCCAGTTTAGTGAGTCCGAACTCATTTAATAATTCATCTACGCGTCTTTTTTGAGTCGGTTTGTCATCACAAATGCGTTCCAACACGGCCCGTAAATTTTCTTCTACGGTTAACCCTTTAAACAACGTAGGTTCTTGGGCTAAATAGCCAAGCCCATGGCGAGCCCGTTCGTACATAGGCAGAGCCGTTACGTCGTTGTCGTCAATAAAAACATGCCCGCCGGTGGGGCGGATAAAACCTACCATCATATAAAACGACGTGGTTTTGCCGGCTCCGTTAGGGCCTAACAGACCGACGATTTCTCCGGAGCGGACATGAATATCCACGCCTTTAACTACCATACGGTCTTTGTATACTTTGATAATTTTTTCGCTGCGCAGTTGCATAAATCCTCTTAAAACTTTTCATTAAATTTAGAATCGTTAATTTGGGGAGAAACAAACCACCCTTGTACTTGCCCGTCTAAATGAATTTGTTTTCCTTCGGCATCCGCCGTTATTTCGTCGGCAATCACCGCGAAGGTTCCTTGTTCCGTTGCGCCATACGTTAGCGGTCGCGCACCGTAAGCGTGAGAAAGATTATTTTGACGGTCATAAACCAGCGTGTCGGCTACCAAGGTGCGTTTCCCGTCGGTAACGGTGGCTTCTCCTTCCGCTAAAACATATTCTTGCAGTTGTTTAAGCGTAATTTTTTGGGCTGTAATAATTTGGGTTCCTTGCTCGGTCGGACGTTCTATCCGTACATTTTTTTCTAAGACATAAATTTTTTGATTTAGATCAAAATAAATATTTTGTGCAAAAGCGGTTACCAACTGCCCTTTTTCGTTACGGTAAACCAATTCGGCCGGTTTTTTGCGCGTACCGAAGAGGTCTCCCTTTTGGGTTTTGTAGTTGTATGAGCCGTGGTCTGCCCGGGCCTGATAAAAAGAAGTGTCGGGATTGTTTTGGCGTAAAAACACATTGCCGCGGGCTGTAAATGTGTGGCGGGCCCGGTCGGAAAGGGCATAATCGGCGCGGAAGATATAGGTGCCGTTGTCATAAGACACATGCCCGGAAAATTCTTCTTGCTGTTTGTCTTTATAAATTACCCAGTTGTCACTTTGGATAAGCCCTCCCAGCGCAGAAGGAATTTCGTTAGCGGAAAGTTTTTTGGGAGCGAGCGATTTTTTGGCTTGCGTGACAACCGGTTTGGGTTCAATCGGCGGCAGCGCCGGACCTTCTAGGCGGGCCGTGCGGCACGCGCTGTTTAAAAACAGACTTAGCAAAAGAAGTGAAAACGGAACGAAAGAGGATGATTTCATGGGTGCGTTGTCAATTCACGCTTGTCTTGCGGCAAACGCGTGGTTTGGTTTTTTAATTCAATTTTCGTCAGTTTAGAATCGGTTTCTATCCCGCCGCGGGCGATTGTTTTAGCGCTGCCGCGGGTAATGATTGTTTTCTGGTCAGACCAGGCGCGGTCTGCATCAATGTCGTAAAAAAAGCGCGGCGCGGTGATTACGGTTTGTTCGGAAAGTGAATTGATTTGTGCATTTCCTTCTACCGTAACCCGCTTGTTTCCGTAGTCAAAAATGCCGGTGTCTCCGGTAATGCGGGCGCTGTCTTGACCGTTTTGTTTAAGTAGCAAAATAGGATTTTTTAATGTGGCGTTGGTTAAATCGGCAAAGTCTACCGCCTGGGCAGTTAAGAGCCATTGCTGTTGGTTGCCTTTAGATTCAAAGATGGATACTTGGCTGGCGATTTGCGCTCCGTTGTTATCATCCGGTGAAAAATTTTCCTTTTTAGCACAGGCAATGATTAGCAATAGGCATGAAAGAATAAAAAATTTTTTCATTTATTTTCTTCCTGACTTAAGGATTGTTCCCACTGGGTAGGCGTAACCGGTGTATACCGTTGATACGGCGCCGGGAGCCTGTCTGTTATGTACCACAAGGCCGCCAAGGCTACCGAGCAAAACACCAAACACAGTATAACTGTTTTGACGTGCCACATAAAAGAAGGCGTCCAAGCGGAGTTTGTTGTCATAGTTATTTAAAATGCTTTACTACCGCATCAATTTGGCACAACCGGCCCGCCATTTGAGCGGCTAATTTATAATCAAGGGAATTGGGGCCATCGGATAAAGCTTTTTCCGGTGTTGGGTGTGCTTCAAAAAACACACCTGCAATTCCGAGTGCCACCGCTGCTTTAGCCAGCACAGGTGCCATTTGGCGGTTTCCGCCGGTGCTTGTGCCCAATGCACCGGGCTGTTGTACCGAGTGGGTGGCGTCAAAAATAACCGGATATCCGAATTGTTTCATAATTTCCAGCGAGCGCATATCCACTACCAAATCGCCATACCCAAAACTGGCCCCGCGTTCGGTGAGCAAAATCCGGCGGTTGCCGCGGGATTCTATTTTTTTAATAACTTGTTCCATCGCACCGGGGGCCAAAAATTGACCTTTTTTAACGTTGATAACTTTGCCGGTATCGGCACAGGCCAATAATAAATCGGTCTGGCGGCACAGAAAGGCCGGTATTTGCAAAATATCAGCCACTTGGGCGGCATCTTGCGCTTGCCAAGGTTCATGTACGTCCACCAGTACGGGCAGCCCGGTTAGTTTTTTGGCTTTTTCTAAAATGGCTAATCCCTTGGCCAGCCCCGGTCCGCGGTAAGCAGTAACCGAAGTGCGGTTGGCCTTGTCAAAAGAGGCTTTTAAAATAAAGGGATGCTTGGTCTTAATTAAAATTTGTTTTAATTTCTTAGCGGTATCTAAGTATGCTTTTTCGTTTTCAATGACGCATGGCCCGGCTATAAACGATAGCGGGCGATTGTTAGAAATAAGATAATTCCCTATTTTAATAGTCTTTTGCATATATCAAATATGATAGCAAATTTTACATTTTTTCTATAGTTGTGCAAATAGAGAAAAACTTGTTTTTATGCGGTGTATTTTATACCATAGATTAAGGCTTTTTTTAAGGAGGTTCTATGCAAAAAGGTTTTACGTTGGTGGAAGTATTGGTCGTAGTACTGATTATTGGAATTTTGGCGGCGGTAGCGTTGCCGCAATACGAAGGGGCTATGGAGCGTGCCCGGTTGACGGAGGCATTAAAAAACGGCCGCACACTTGTGGATAGTATGAACCGGGCGTTGGTGGAACGGCCGGATGAGCTGCCTAATACAAACAATTCGTTAGATGTAAAAATCGGCGGCGGAGTATGGAACGAGGCGGGTAATATTTACTCCACGCCGAACGCTACGGAGCCTAATTTTACGTACAATATTAGCTCCGGAGATTATGTGTTGATTACCCGGGATTTGGGCGATGGCGAATTTTATAAATTATATATGCATAACAGCGGCAGCACGGATGCCGATAAGTTACAGTGCGATTATGCCGGGGAAGACGGCGAGCGGATTTGCAAATCACTGGTGCCGCAAGGTTTTGAAATGCTGGCTGCCGGCGGTGAATGAGCGTAAAATTTTTGAGCATTGAAAACACAGCCGGCAGCTTGTTTTGCTGCCGGCTGTGCTATGTTTACCAAGTTCGCAATTTGTGGGGCAAGCGTTAATCCCATTTTTTACGTTCCCACAAATACCACAGTTTCATATATTTAACAAATACATAAAACCCGGCAAAAGCGGCCCAAATAAGCCCGCGCATCCCGTCTAAAAACCCCAACTGGAAGATATAGCGCCGCACAAATTCAAACGGAACGGTGAGCAGTACCCGCAACAGATTAACATGGCGCCCGTTATTAAACATTTGCTCGGCGGCTAAGGTGGTGTATTTATTAAACTTATTAAAATAAGTTTCAATATCTTTGTAGGGGTGGTGCACAAAAACATTTTTTAACCGGGCGGTTTTTCCTTCCACACATAATTTTTCGTGTACCAGCCCTCCTTTAAAGCAGGCTTTAGAGGTGCGCACCAACCGTAGGAGATATTCTTTTTTAATACCGCTGTGGCGCATGTGCTTGCCCAAGAAATCGTTAACGCGGGTCAGTTCGTATCCGTCTATTTCGTTGGATGTAACGGCTTGTTTAATTTCCTCGGCCAGTTCGGGGGTAAGGGTTTCATCGGCGTCTAAAGACAATGCCCAGTCGGACGTTACTTTAGATAACGCAACGTTTTTTTGTTGGGTAAAACCTTCAAAAGAGTGGTTGTAAATAATCGCACCCAAATTGCGCGCGATAGCGGTGGTTCTATCCGTAGAATTACTGTCCACCACTATGATTTCGTGCACCAACGGTTTAGCGCTCAAAATACATTTGGCGAGGTGTTCGGCCTCGTTTTTAGTAATGATGAATAAAGAAATACGGTTCGCGGTCATAGCGTTATTTTTGCACTTTGGCCATCATGTCATACATAATAATGCTGGCCGCGGCAGATGCGTTCAAACTTTCCACGCCGCCTTTTTGCGGGATGGAAATAATCTCATCACAATTTTCGGCTGTTTTTTCGCGGATGCCAAATCCTTCCGAGCCGATAACCAACACCGCCGGAGAAGCATATTCCATTTTAGTAATGGGTCTGCCGGCCATATCGGCGCCGTATATCCAAAAACCTTCTTCTTTTAAATCATTTAGTGCCGCGGACAGATTAGCCACTTCCACGATGTTAATGTTTTCAATTGCGCCGCAGGCTACTTTATAAACGGCCGGTGTGATACCGACGGTGCGTCGGTTGGGTAAAATAATCGTGGAAAAACCTAAACACGCCGCACTGCGGATAATCGCGCCCAAATTTTGCGGGTCGGTCATTTCATCTACGGCCAGCCACAGATCTTTTTTATTCCCGTCACTTTCGTAGATAGCATTAGATAATTTCATCAGCTTAACGGGTTGTATTTTGGCCATAATGCCTTGGTGGTTGGCGTTACGGGTTAAGCGGTCTAACGTTTTATTATCAATGCGGTCAATTTTTACATTGGCGCGTTTAGCCAGGCGTATGATATCTTCAATAGCGCGGTGGCCGGCTTTAGAATCGGATACGTAAAGCTGGGTAACGTTGCGCTTTTTGCTGCGCAGGGCCTCTTGCACCGGATGAATACCGTAAATAATATCTAAATTGTTTTCGTTCATAAGAACCTCTTAACCGATTTCGCTGGAGCCGAAACTCATGCCTACTTCCAACGCTGCTTTTACTTCCGCGCCGTGCGGATCTACGCGTTTTAGCTTGGCGATGGCATCGGAAATTTTAACTTCATCCATACCAAAGTTATGGAAAGCCGCCATATAGCCGAATTTCCCTTCCATAATCATATCCAAGGCTTTTGCGCCGTACAAAGTGGAAAGCCAGCGGTCAAAAGCAGTAGGTGTACCGCCGCGTTGGGTATGGCCTAAAATGCAAGCGCGGGATTCAATGCCGGTTTTCGTCTCAATCATATCGCTTAATCGGTTGGCAATCCCGCCTAAGCGGATCGCGTCGGTGCTGCCGGCTACCGTGCGTGCGACGGCTTGTTCCCCTTGTTCGTTTTTGGCGCCTTCCGCGGCCACGACAATGCTGAAGTTTTTACCTTTGGCCTTACGATTTAGAATATAGTTAACGATTACTTCGTCGTTATACGGAATTTCCGGGATGAGCACGACGTCGCCCCCACCTGCAATCGCCGAGCGCAACGCAATCCAACCGGCGTAGCGGCCCATGGTTTCTACAATCATCACGCGGTGGTGGCTTTGGGCCGTGGTGTGCAAACGGTCAATGGCTTCGGTCGCAATGTGTAAAGCGGAATCAAAGCCGAAAGTTTGGTCGGTGGCGGATAAATCGTTATCAATGGTTTTAGGTACGGCGACGATAGGCATACCCATTTCCACAAACTGTTGAGACATATGAAGCGTACCATCTCCGCCGATAGTGATAAGTGCGTCTAACATATTGGCTTTGAAATTATGCATTACGACGCTAGACATATCCCGCGGCTTTTCCGGCGTACCGAAGGGCGGCAAGGTATATTTAAACGGGTTGGCGATATTGCTGGAACCCAAAATGGTTCCGCCTCTTGTTAAAATGCCGGAGACGGTGTCCGGCGTAATGGGGATGATTTCGTTGCGTACCAGACCGTCAAAACCATTTTTAAAACCGATTACTTCTAACCCGCGAGAAAGCGCGTTTTTTGCAGCGGCGCGTACCACTGCATTTAGCCCGGGGCAATCTCCGCCGGCGGTTAAAATTCCAATACGTTTAATAGTCATAAGTTTCCTCGTTTAAGGATGAGTTGAAGCGCGCAGCTGTTTAACGCGCTCGGCCACACGGTCAATTACCCACTCGGGGGTAGAAGCACCGGCGGTGATAAATATCTTTTTTGCTTTTAAAATTTGTGTTTCGTCTAGTTCTTTTTCCGTTTCCACATGTTGCACAGCCGACGAAAGTTCGCGGCACAGTACGGCCAACCGCGCGGTGTTGGCGCTGTGTTTGCCGCCTACCACAATTACCAAATCGGCATTTTGGGCAAATTCAATGGTTTCTTTCTGACGGTCTTTGGTCGGTTGGCAAATGGTGTTGGAAATTTGACACATATCGGCGTGTTTTTTTATTTCTTCGGCGGTCTGATAAAAAACGCTTTCTTTTTGAGTGGTTTGAGATACTACATTTACCTTGTCAAAATGCGGTAGTTTTTTAGCTTCTTCCGGGCCGGATACTACGGTGCCGCGGCCTTGGGTGTAGCCCATTAAACCGATCACTTCGGCATGTTCTCCGTCGCCGACGATAACGGTATGATAGCCTTGCCTGGCGAATTTATCAATAATGTTTTGCGCGTGTTTGACCAGCGGACACGTGGCGTCTACCACTTCCATGCCGCAGGATTCTATTTCCTGCTGAAACTGGGGGGTAATGCCGTGGGCGCGGATAACAAGTACGCCGGATTTATCAGTAGCTTGATGCGGAAAATCAATGGAAGTAATATGCTTAGCCGAGAGCATATCGGTTACCTGCTTATTATGAATAAGCGGGCCGATGGTATAAACGGGTTTTTGCCCGGCGGCAAGCTCCAGCACTTTATCAATAGCGCTTTTAACCCCGGGGCAGAAACCGGCCCGTTTAGCTACAATAACGTCTTGTTCTTTTTCCATACTCATATTATAGAAAAATTAACCCCGCACGCGTTTAGAACTTGGCCTTTTGATAAGTTTTTCTGTCTAAAAACGGGAACATATCCTCTAAAGTCGGACTTTGCAACGTACCATCCGGCAATTTGCGGGCGGAAAGTTTAGGGGCAAAAATATAATCCGAAAGGCAATCCACCTCGCACAGCAAGGGCCCTTTGTGTTGCAAAACGCGTTTGATTTGGGAGGACAACTCTTTGTTTTTGGCAATGCGTAAAGCGGGCAAACCAAACGCGTTGGCTATATGTACAAAGTCCGGCACTTCTACGCCGCTGGAAGTATTACAGCCGGTCAAACGGCCTTTAAAGAAATTATTTTGTGTTTGGAAAATAGAGTGATATTCGCCGTTTTTAAGGACAAAAATTTTAAGCGGCAGTTTGTTTGTTTTAACGGTTTGTAATTCTTGCAAGTTCATCATGATACTGCCGTCTCCCTCCAGACAAATAACCGGTTGGCCGCTTGCCGCGCACGCCCCCATAGCCGCGGGCAGGCCGTAGCCCATAGAAGCACAGCCCGAGTTAGAAAATGCGCGCTGGTTTTGTTTAAGGTGAGCCGCTTGAAAAAAAGCCACGAAAGCGGTTGCATTTGCCGCCACGATGGTTTGCCCGGCGGGTAATTGCTTGGTCAATGTGTCCATAAACAAATAGGGGTGGACTTTGCCGTTACCGGAAAACGTAAATTCTCCTAAAGGCGAAAAATCATGTCGTAACTGTTGGCAATGCGCGTGCCAGGTGTTTGTGCCTAAGGGTTTTGTGAGATGTTTTAGTAAAAAAGGCAAAACTTCTTTTAGATTGGCACAAATAGGCAGCTCCGGCGTAACGGTAGGTTTTTTAAGTTCCGCGGGGTCAATATCCACAACGATTTTTTGGGCATTTTTGGCAAAGTTCTCCCAGTTATAACTAACCTGCCGGATATTGTTGCGCGTGCCCAGAAATAAAATAACATCCGCATTTTGCAACGTAAAGTTGCCGGCCCGTTGCCCGATAGTGCCAATGCGCCCGGCGAATAAGGGGTGATTTTCCGGCACGAGGTCTAAGCCGTTAAAAGTAGTAACTACCGGGATTTTCGTTTGGACCAGTAACTTTAAAAACTCTTTTTGTACTCCGGCCAAGCGGATACCGTGTCCGGCTACAATAAGCGGTTTTTTTGCTTGGGAAAGCAGCTTAATTGCTTTTTGCAAAAGGGCAGTCGGATAAGTTCTTGAGGAGATCGGCCGCTTAAATTTTTTTAACTTTTTAGCATCAATTTGGCGGGCCTGTACATCTAACGGAATATCTAACCATACTGGGCCGGGCCGTCCGGTAGTGGCCCAAAAGATGGCTTCCTCCAAAATAGCCGCCACGTCTTCGGGGCGGCGCAGGGAACAGGCGTATTTCGTTATGGGCGTTACCACGCGTATGATGTCGGTCTCTTGGTCGCCTAATTGCCGAAGCGGCAGTTGCGGGCAGCTGGCTAACGTGGTGGCGCGTTTGACTTGTCCGGAAATAAATAATACCGGGGCGCTGTCTGTCCACGCCCCAAAAACACCGTTTAAACAATTTAGCCCGCCCGGCCCGGTCGTTACGCATACAACGGAGAGTTGTTGTTTGGTGCGGGCATACCCCTCTGCGGCCATGGCGCAAGCTTGTTCGTGGTGATTGAAAACGAGTTTGATTTTTTTACTTTTCCCGAAGCTATCGTTTAAATGCATGGCTCCGCCGCCGGTTACCATAAACACGTGACGTACGCCGTATTGTTCAAGCCGTTTAACAATATAATCGGAAAGTTTCATTTATAATCCCCGCTCTTCAATGAGTTTTTTTAGTTTCGGATTGTGCGCATAGGGAGAATCAATTTGGCTAATGTTAATAGGAGCGTCTTTTTTAATATCGGTCAATAACACTTCCCCGCGCATCAGCTCCCGGCAAGAGATTTGCCCTTTTTGTAGCGGAATAGCCAAGTATACATCTTCGTCGCTCAGTTTGTGTCCTTTGGGCAAATCCCACCGGGCGTATACGCCGCGTACAAGAGCGTCCAAATAGGTGATTTCTTTGCGGGCGGGTAAGTGTTTGACATCCGGGCTGTGGCCGCAACAGGCTACCGCACGCTGATAGGCTTTTATCCATCGGTCTATATCTTGCGGTAATGAGCAATAGGGGGAAACCGGTATGTCGTCGGCCTCAATATCAATGTGCCGTTCAAATGTGCGGGCCCCTTTGGCGTAAGCCATTTGGATAGATTCTTCCAATAGTTCGTTGTGCTCGTGCGTGGAAAAACCAATCACGTGCCCCGGATAGCGGTTTTTCAAAAAATCAATTTGATTGAGTTCCATTTCTTCTCTTTCCGCCGGATAAATGCTCACACAATGGTTAATAGCCAGCGGGATATCGCGGTGTTCAAAGAAAGTAACCAAATCGTCAATGCTTTTAAGCGAGCTGCCCCCCGTAGACACAATGACCGGTTTGCGGGTAGTAGCAATTTTTTCAATTAGCACCCAATCGTTTAAATCCGAACTGGCTATTTTAAGAATATCTACCCCCAACTTGACGCATGTATCTACCGAGTATTCATCAAAGGGAGTAGCCATCGGAATGCATCCGCTTTGCCGTACCGCATCAACCAGAAGCTGGTATTGTTTAACATCCATTTTAGTAGCTATGGTTTTTTTAATATAGCGGATATCTTGGCGGGTTTTAAAATCTTTGTGAATAAAAGAGTCTACATCGCGGAATTGTAACTTAATAGCGGCACGGACGTTGTTAAAGCGGACAATTTTTGAAAAATCTTCAATGATTTTCAACCCGCGCTTTAATTGCCCCCAATGATTGTTGGCAAGTTCCAGTACAAACAAGTCTTCAAAGATTTTATTCTTCATACATTTTATTTATCGTGCAACAATAACGATTTATCCAACTTTTCCAAATGCGCCGTGTAATAATCAAACAACGCTGTTATGGCTTCTGCGGGTGGTGTGAAGGTAAGGCCGGGCATTTCTGCCTTTAACCGGGCATTGCTGCCGGAGTAGTTAAGCCCGTATCCTTCCTTGGCTATACAGATGCCGTTTTGGCGTCCGCCCAGACGTTCTACCAATTGGGCGGCCTCCAGTAATTCCAATTCGTTGTCCGGAGTTACATTGTAGCATTTGTATTTGGCCGGATGTGAGAGAAAATAATCAAGTACCGGCATTAAATCGTCTACGTAAAGGTAACTAAAACGACGGTTTTGACGTAAGGTGATGGGCAAATCAAATAAGGTTTTGCAAACGGCGTTGGAAATAAAACGGATTTCCCAGTCTTCGTATTTTCCGAAAATACCGAAAATGTTTAAGTTAACGGCGTTGGGAATATGTTGGATACGTTGGTATTGGGTATATTTACACAAACTATGCTCATCTGTACCGACATGGGTACCGATTTGTTCTTCGCGCACCAGGCGGTTGTCGGCGGCCACATCATATACGGCCCCGCTGCCTATATTGATGAATTTTCTCCATTTATCCGCGTGGCGGACTAAATTATCAAACATCTGCATATTGGTTTTTAACAAATCTTTATGGTCTTTCGCATTGCGGTGGCCGGGCTTGGCGGCGGCGTGGATAACTGCGTCAAACGTATGCCGGCAGAAAAAGGCATCTACGACGGAAGAATTTGTTAAGTCCAGCTCGCTGTGCCCGGGGGAAACAATTTCATATTTATCGGCCAAAAAACTTTCCCGGATATTTTTTCCGATAAAACCGCTGCCGCCGGTAAGTAATATTTTTTTACGCATGTGTTTTTACAAAGTCATGGATAGTTTGGGCGATTTTGGCGAGTTCTTTTTCGCCGAGTGCCGGGAAAACGCCCACCCAAAATGTATGATTCATAATAAAATCGGTATTCGGCAAAAGCGCATACTCTTTTTCGGTCAAATCACACGACCGCAAAAGCGGTGAGTGGCCGATACGCAGCGAAATTTCGTTTTCGGTCATCATGGGCTGGCGCAGCAAATTCCCTCCGAAAAGTTGCCGCGTGCCGACGCCGTGATTTTCCAAATATTCTACCAGTTGTTGCTTGGTAAACGGAGCCGTGGGTCTGACGGAGATTAAGAAACCGAACCACGCGGCCCGCACATTTTCTTGAACGGTCGGTAAAATCAAATAATCTTGTAAATCGGCTAACGCGTTTGATAAAAAGGCGGCATTTTGGGTGCGTTTTTGTAAATAGTCGGGTAATTTTTTAAGTTGGCTAACGCCCAAAGCCGCTTGCCAATCGGTAATTTTCAAATTAAAACCGGCGTGTGAGTACGTGTATTTGTGGTCGTAGCCGAAGGGCAACTTCCCAAGTTGCATTTGAAAGCGTTTTCGGCAAGAATTATCGTGCCCGGGTTTGCAAAAACAGTCGCGCCCCCAATCTCGCAGCGAAAGCATAATGCGGTAGAGTTGCGGATCGCTGGTCACCGCGGCGCCGCCTTCGCCCATCGTTAGGTGGTGAGCCGGGTAAAAACTAAATGTGCCGATATGCCCAATCGTGCCGGCTTTTCGGTTGTTCCACTCGGCACCCAAAGCATCACACGTGTCTTCAATTAACCACAGGTTGTGTTTTTGGCACAAACGCAAAATTTCGTCCATATCAAACATATTGCCTAAGGTGTGCGCCAAAAAAATTACTTTTGTTTTTGGGGAAATCGCTGCCTCTATTTGGGTGGGATCAATGTTGTACGAACCGATTTCACAATCTACGAACACGGGGACCAGCCCGTTTTGAATAATGGGCGCAACCGTGGTGGGAAATCCGGCCGCTACGGTGATAACTTCGTCCCCTTTTTGCACGCGCCGCGCGCCGAGCCGGGGGGAAGTCAAAGCCGAAAGAGCCAGCAAATTGGCCGACGAGCCGGAATTGACCGTCAGCGCAAAAGGCGTACCTAAAAACCGGGCAAAGTCTTGTTCAAATTGGTCGTTAAACCGGCCGGAGGTCAGCCACATATCTAGGCTGGCATCAATAAGTTGCAGGAGATCATCTTCGCCCAACAGTTTGCCGGAAGGGGGAACATAGGTAAAATCTTTGCGCTTAGCGTGAACCCCACGGTAATACGCGCGGGCGGCCTCTTTGACTTTTTCTCTTAATTCTTTTTCCATACGTTTTCCCTTTGCCCACTTTTTATAGGGCGCTTTATATTATCATAACATATTAACGCCCATAAAAAACCCCCGCACCGGGCGGGGGTTAAACCCAAGCTGTTTTTAATTACTTGGCTACATTAGTATAATTCGTGCGCGGCTCCTCTGGCTTGTTCCCAGGTCATGATACCGGAATGCCAAAACAGCCATTCTTTGTAACGGAAGCGTGCCTCTTTAAGGATCGGTAATATCTCATACTGTCCGTAGCCGGCGTTTTTTTTCATGATTTGTTGAAGTTCGTTCTCTATGAGTAAGATGTTTTTAAAGAAAGTTTTTTCATCTTTGTTTCCGTCAGCAATTTCGCTGAAGACAACGAGCATGTTCGCTAGATGGCGTGTAAACTGGTCGTTGTTGTGTGCTTCTAACTGTAATCTTAATCCAAAAAGGACCGCCTGGTTGCGGGCTTCAAAATCGTCGTCATCGGTAGCAGCTTTTTTTAGGGCGGCTTGGACGGCGGCTTTTTCTATTGCGCGGGTAATGTTTTGGGTTAAGTCGGCCTTGGCCGAGACGTTATGCGTGGCGGCAAAATTCGGTTGGCGGATAGTTGCGTTGCGGGCTTCAACGGACATAACGCAAACGGCCAACAAGAATAGCATAATCATGCTTTTTTTCATAAAAGGGTTTTCTCCTGTTAAATAACGACTTTATACTTTAATTGATGCTGGGGTATTTGGACCAAACAATCTTGGGATTAGGAAAAAACACCCCGCCCTAAGGCGGGATGTTTGGTGACTAAGAATTACATAGAGTGCATCATGCGTACATCATTCATTATTCCTACGTTT
The DNA here is from genome assembly GCA_017646765.1 of Elusimicrobiaceae bacterium. Taxonomy (GTDB): domain Bacteria; phylum Elusimicrobiota; class Elusimicrobia; order Elusimicrobiales; family Elusimicrobiaceae; genus Avelusimicrobium. Next base: position 14,416 of record JAGCMD010000094.1, read on the forward strand.
ACGGCTTCATCCCAAGTCATGACGTTATAGCGCGAAAATACATAATCAAATAAGTATTTTTCGTACCGATAATAGTAGCTGCCCTGGCGTAAAGTCGGCAAAAGCGATTTTTCCGCAAAAGTTTTATCTTTTTGGAGAACTTCTTTTACCTGTGCTTCAAGGGTATTCATTTTATTGACAAAATCATGTAAATAGACGTCTTCTTCGCCGGTGAGCTCGTCAAATACTTGTACGATTTTTTTCAAGTGCGAGGTGAGTGCGTCATTGGCGTGTTGGCTTAAAAACAACGCCAAGTTGCTTTTAACAACTATGTTTTTGACTTTGCTTTCGGTCGGGATGGAAAAATCGCTTCCCATTTCGGCCTTTAGTGCAGCTTTTTGTACCGAACTTTCAATTCTTTTTGTCAGATCGGTGTTGACGGAAACTTTAGCCAAACCTGCGTTATGCGCTTGCGCGGCGATAACGGAAAACCCTAATAGCAATACGGCCAATAATCCTTTTTTCATGGGACACTCTCCTTTTTATATTTTCGGCCCGCTGGGAGCCTTACACTATAATTTTACCATTTTATTAAACCGAAACCAGGGCCAAAAGACCTAGGCGCAAGGGCTTTTTGGACCTATATGGTTGTACCGTTACCCCAAGGATAAGTTCCGGATATATACTATTTTAAATCGGTATGCAAAATTTGATACAATACGATATATTTAATTTGAGAAGGAGTAAATTTTTTTCTCAAGCCTTCAATGTGGCTTGATTACAATTGATACTGTTTTTGGAGGGGCCAACCCACTCTTTTGCTTTCGCAAAAGTGATTCTGAACCAAAAATAGTCGCTATCGCCGATAGAAACGGACTAATTACCCGGTTTTATCGGCGAGTAATCCTGTTTCTGATTTTGTATCAGCGATGGGTAGGCGGCTGTTTATTTGAGAGTTCAGAATCACTCAAATAACAGCCGTCTTTTTTGTTGTAAAGATTTAAATACAGAGGTATAAATTTTATGAAAAACGAAGAAAAATCCCCGTGCAGTTTACTTCAATTAAAAATGAAGATAATCATCGCTTTTTTGTTGGCCTTTTTAGTATTGCTAACGGTTGGGCGCATCGGGTTGTGGCGGCTGGTTTCCGATTATTTTGCCCCCGTCACCGGCAAACAAGCGGTGTTATCTTTTTTAATGGGGTTTCGTTTTGATTTTTATATTATTGTAGTGCTTGCGTTCCCGTGGTTTTTGTTGCTCGCGCTGCCTTTTACGGGGAAATGGCAGCTTAAAACGGTCGGTATGGCTTTGTGTGTATTGGGAGCGTGCTTGGCACAGTTTTTGGTGGCGGATATCGTTTTCTTCAGTTTTTTTAATAATCATATCGGGGCTGAATTTTTCACGGCGTTTACGCACCTGGGATTATTTGCGCAACTGGCCTTTCAAACGTATTGGTTTGTAACGTTCCCGCTGCTTTTTGTCTTGGGGGGCGGGTTGTGGCTGTTTTGGCGGTTTTGCAATCAAATTTCTTACCAAAAACCGACCCGGTTTATCCGTAAATCTATCGTATTGATGGTTGTTTTAGCGCTGGTTGGCTTGTTAGGAGTGCGGAGCCATTTTAAATTGCATGGCAGGCCGCTAAGCGTTATAAACAGCCAAATATTGGGTACGCAACAAACGGCCGATTTGATACTAAACGGTGCTTTTACCCTGGTGGACGCTATTAAAAACAACCATAAACGCAAGGTTTTTTTCCCACCGGAAGGGGAGGCCTTTTCGGTGGCCACGCAGTCAGAAGAAGTCCTTAACTCCAACAATCCGTTTGAACGCCGGCGTATTGCTTTTAATCATAAGAATAAAGGGTACAATTTTGTGGTGCTTTTGATGGAAAGTTTTGACCCGGTTATTTTAGCCAAACACCCTTCCGCGGCGCCACATTTAATGGAAATCAAAGAAAACAGTTTATATTTTAAAAATTTTTATTCTGTAGGAAACCGTTCGTTAATTGGGGTGACGGGGTTACTCTTTTCTATTCCATACGTGTGGGGCGTGCCTACTTTTACGCAAGGATTGGGCGGGAAAAATTTATCCCGCATAGCCCAGTATTTTAACCACAAAGGGTATAAAACGCTAAATGTAATTACAGACCATGCAAAAAATGACAGGGCAGAAGAGATGGCGCGCTATGCGGGTTTTAACGAGTTTTATTCCAAGAAAGACATCCCGGTCAGCCATAAATATCCCGTTTTTAATAAAGGATTTGACTACGAGGGATTTGAGTTTTTGTTAAAGAAGATAAACGAAATTAAAGGTAATTTTTTTGCGTATATGTTTACTTCCAGCACACACTCGCCATACAATATTGTATTGTTAAAGGAATATCAAAAATATCCTACGGATACGGAAGAACATAATTTTTTAAACCGGGTGGTGTATACGGATGCGGCGTTGGGTAATTTTTTTACGCAAGCGGCCAAAGAACCGTGGTTTGATAATACCGTGTTTTTTATTCTGCCCGACCACCGCGCTGTGGGTATCAATAGGCCGCAAGAAGAGGATAAGGCCAAGCAATACTATAAATCGTTTCTGTTGATATATGCACCTAAATTATTTGCTCCTAAAACGATAGAAACAAATGCTACGCAGGAAGATATTTTGCCTACACTAGTAGATTTGCTCAATAGCGAGGAATCCTTTTCGGCGGTTGGGCAAAGCTTATTTGATGCGGATAGAAGTAAAACCCGTTATATTTATTCCGAGAATAAGGATATTTATATTTTAAAAGACGGGCAGACAAGCTCCCATTTCAAATTCTTGGATAATATCTCCCATTTATCTGATGAGGAAAAAGCGGCCCTGGCTTTTAACGAAGCGGTGTACCGAAGATTGAAAACCAATACGTTTAAAAGTAAATAACTAACGTGGTCCCAATGAAACAGCCGGTGTAAGGCCGGGTGTTTGGATTTAATCAATATCTTTCATATTTTCAAACACGGTATTTAATTGCCGGTTGACAATATAAAAGGTGGTGCATTTGGGGATGTATTTTAGTTTGGTAGCCCCGATGTAAGACATCGTGCTTCGCAGTCCGCCTAAAATATTTTCCATTACTTGTGCTACGGGGCCGGTATACGGGATTAGCTTTTCGCGGCCTTCGGTGGTGCGGTATTTGGCCATCCCGCCAAAGTGTTTTTGTTGCGCCAGGCAGGAACTCATCCCGTAAAATTCTTTATATAACTTTTTCTCTTTTTTGAAAGTTACACCGTCTGTGTTTAGGGTGTTGGTTTCTATACACCGTTCCACTTTTTTCCCGGCGGCTTCGTCCGTGCCGGCCAACATACCACCTAGCATTACAAAATCGGCTCCGCCGCCAAACGCTTTGGCTACGTCCCCGGGAACGGCGCATCCGCCGTCCGCGCAAATCATCCCTCCTACACCGTGCGCGGCATCGGCTACTTCCATTACGGTGGATAATTGCGGCCGGCCCACGCCCGTCTGCGAGCGCGTAATACACACCGAGCCCGGCCCGATACCGGCTTTGACAATATCCGCCCCGGACAAAATTAAATCTTGTGTTATATCGCCGGTAACTACGTTGCCCACCATCAGCAATAAGTGCGGAAAGGCGGCCCGGATTTCTTTCACAAAAGTTAATAATTTCGGGATATAGCCGTTGGCGATATCTACACACAATTTATCAATATGCGGGTTTTCTTTTAAAAGTTGAAATAAATTTTCTTTGCTATCTTTTAGCCCGGTAGAAATGAAAGTGAGCGGGTGGGGGGTAGAAAAATACTCTTTTAATTGGGCCGGAGTATAGTGCTTATGCAGGCAGGTAATGGCGTTAAATTTTTCTAAGGCGTTATTCATTTCAAACGTACCGGTAGTAGCCATATTGGCGGCCATAATGCCGCATGCTTTGAGCCCTTTGGGATACCAACGAAACGTATATTCCCGCAACAAATCGGCCTCGTTGCGGGAGTTGAGGGTGGTTCTTTTCGGTTGAAACAAGACGTCGCTATAGTCTAATTGCACTTCGTTTAATATCCGGGTCATAATTATTTTCCTTTGAATTGCATAGCGTACAACGCGGCGTATGCCCCGTTGCGTTTTAGCAGTTCGCTGTGAGTGCCCTCCTCAGCGATTTTCCCATCATTTACTACCACAATTTTATCAGCGTTTTGAATAGTACTTAACCGGTGGGCAATTACAATAACCGTGCGGTTTTTCATCAGGTTATCCAGCGCTTCTTGCACCACGCGTTCGGATTTATTGTCCAGGGCGCTGGTGGCTTCGTCCAAGATGACAATCGGTGCGTTTTTTACAAACGCACGCGCGATGGCCAAACGCTGTTTCTGCCCGCCGGAAAGCAAAATGCCGCGTTCGCCGATTTCCGTGTCCAGGCCGGCGGGGAGTTCTTTTACAAATTGGTCCAGGCAGGCATTTTTTAGCGCAGCCCAAATAACTTCTTCGCTGGCGTGTCCGTTCCCTAACAACACGTTTTCCCGTATTGTACCGGAGAACAAGAAGTTATCCTGGAACACCATGGCGATTTGCTTACGTAGTGATTTTTGGGTAATGTTTTTGATGTCCGTTCCGTCAATTTTAATACTGCCCTTGTGTATATCATACAACCGCGGCAAAAGCGAAGAAACCGTCGTTTTCCCGCCGCCGGAATTTCCTACTAAAGCAATGGTAGTGCCTACCGGGATTTCCAGGTTGATGTCGTGCAGTACCTCGCGTCCTTTGACGTATTCAAAGTGGACGTGGTCAAACGTAATTTGCTTGCGTACTTCGGTTAATTCTTTGGCGTCCGGGTGGTCTTTGATGTTGGGTTCTAAGTCTAAAATATCAAAAATACGGTCTATGGCCATGAAAGAGTTTTGAATAGCCACATAGTTGTTCCCTACGCCTTTAAGCGGCGAATAAAGCATCATGAGCGCCGCAATAAATGCTACGAAGTTACCGCTGCTGATTTTGCCGTGGACGATTAAATAGCCGCCGCACCCAATGACAAGCGCAATACCGATAGACATCAGAATATGCATCACCGGAGAAAGCCAGTTGGTCCCTTTGACCATCTTCATAGCTAACGCAAAAGTCAAATCGGTAGCGGTTTTAAAGCGGTCCTGGAAAGTTTCTTCTAACGTGAAAGAGCGGATCGTTTTGTTGCCGGCAAAAGTTTCATTGTAAATCGTAATAACGTACGATAAATTCCCAACGGTGCGGGCCAAAATTTCCTTCATTTTCTTGCGCACTTTGTTCATAAGCGGCAAGAAAAACCCCAACACCGCAATAGCAATAATAGCCAGCTGCCACGAGTTATAAATAAGCACGCACACAAGCGAAACGGAGGAAAACGTTTTAGATAAAAATTTCTTTAAGTTATCAATGAGCCCGGTAGAAGCGGTTTCGGCGTCGTTGGAATAACGGAACAGCACGGTACCGGAATTATTGGTATCAAAATAAGACGTATCCATAGAGAGCAGTTTGGCATACAGCTTGCGTTTTACCCCTTGGGTAATTTTTTGACCCACCCACGTGTTCATGTAGTTGGACGCATACAATAATACGCCTTGCACCACCGTAAAGCCGACAATTAAAAACGGAATTAACGAGGAAAAATGCGGCTGTTTATCCACCATTACTTTATCCATAAACGGTTTTAAAAACATCGCTACCGCGCCGTCCAAAGCGCCCACCGGAATGGTTAAAATCACGCCTAAACAGGCTCTAAACCAATAGGGTTTTACGTACGGCCACATGCGGCGGCAATTTTTTACCATGGCGTTGGCCGACATTTTTCTAACGACAACTTCTTTTACTTTTTTCATTTCTGCTCCTAAATTTACAAACCGAGTTTCAACAAGTCGTGAATATGGATAATACCCACCGGTTTATTTTCCTGCGTAATGAACAAGGTGGTAATCTTTTTCTCGTTCATAAAGTGCAACGCTTGGGCGGCCATCATGTCGCCGGCTACGTGCTTGGGGTTGCGGGTCATTACATCTGCGCCGGTTTGATTAAACAGCGCGGGCGACATTTTCCGCCGCAAATCACCGTCAGTAAAAATGCCGGTTAAATCCCCTTTTTTGTTGACAAAACCCACACATCCGAGCCGCTTGTCGCTCATCTCTACCAGGATAGTCGGGATGGGGGTGTCTTCATCCAACAGCGGAATTTCGTCCCCGGTGTGCATGATATCTTTAACGCGTTGTAGCACGGCTCCCAATTTCCCGCCGGGGTGACGGACCTGAAAATCTTGTTTGGTAAATTGCTTGCGGTTCATAAGCGCTACGGTTAAAATATCCCCCAATACCAAGGTGGCTGTGGTGGATGAAGTGGGCGCCAGGCCCAGCGGGTCGGCTTCCGGCATATCGGGCAAAGGAAGCACACAATCGGCGTATTTTGCCAGCGTGCTGCTCGCATTTTTTGTAATGCCGATAAGCACAATACCAAAACGTTTACAATAGTTTAAAATATCCGCCAGTTCTTTGGACTCGCCGCTATTGGAAATAGCCACCACGATATCGTCGGTAGTAATCATGCCCAGGTCCCCGTGGCTGGCCTCGGCCGGGTGGACAAAATAAGACGGCGTACCTGTGGAAGCAAGCGACGCTACTATTTTTTGGGCCACAATGCCCGACTTACCCATCCCGGTAAAAATAATACGCCCCGTTGTCTTTTGCATTAAATCCAGCGCACGCGACAACGGCGCGCCGGACAGTAACTCTTCCAGCTTTTTTAGGCATGCAATTTCACGCGCGACGGTATCTTTGACAGTATTATTATCCGTAAGATCCACTTTTTTGGGGGACATATTCTTATCCTTTGGGCATAAAACCCATATTTCCAGATACTATAATTATAGCAAAACCGTTTCTGTTTAGGGTGAGTGATATGTTATAATAGAGGAACTCTTGTTGCAAAGAGATAAAATTTTATGTTTTGGATAAACGAGGTGAAACATGAAATCTAAGAGAAATTTAATCAAGAAATTGTTAGTTGCAGCCTTCCTAGGAATGTTGGTATTACCGGCCAGTGCCGACATCTTTGAAGCGGTAGGGAAGGGTGACCAAAAAGCTGTAAGCGATTACTTAATCCACGGGGGTAACCCGAATATAACTACCCCCGATAAAATAACCCCGCTGATGTTCGCCAGTGATCAGGGCCACCTAAATATAGTTAAGGCTCTTCTTGCTGCTAAAGCAAACGTCAATGCTGCCAATAACACAGGCTGGACGGCCTTGATGCTTGCTAGCGGAGGAGGTCATCTGGAAGTAGTTAAGACGCTTCTGGCCGCGGGAGCCCAAGTCAATGCCGCCAAAAAAAATGGTTTCACTTCGTTAATGGCTGCCAGTGAAGGAGGGCATACGGACATTGTAAAGGTCTTGTTAGCGGCGGGGGCTCGTGTGGAGGCAACAGACGAACCCGGTTGGACAGCTTTAATGATTGCTTGCCAAGAAGGGCATACGAGCGTCATTAAAACACTGTTGGCCGCCGGAGCAAATGTCAATTTTACACGTGATAGAGAATATAATACGAGCCCCCTCATGATTGCCAGCCAAAATGGGCATATAGAGGCCGTTAAAGTTTTATTGGCTGCCGGAGCAAATGTTAATGCAATAGACAACCTGGGTTGGTCTGCCTTAATGTGTGCAAGCAATAAAGGCCACACGGAGGTTGTTAAAATTTTGTTGGCTGCTAAGGCTAAAGTTAATTTAATTGATGCCGACGGGCAAACGGCTTTAATAATTGCCAGCGGGAGAGGATATACCGAGACGGTTAAAACTTTATTAACGGCTAAAGCGGATGTTAATGTGGTGCGAAACGATGGAATAACTGCGTTGATGTTTGCCAGCCAAGAGGGGCATACCACCATCGTTAAAACTTTATTGGCGGCGGGTGCAAAGGTCAATATAGCCAAAGAGAGTTGTGATTGTACTTCTCTTATGTATGCCAGCCAAGGCGGCCATACGGAAATCGTGGAGGCTTTGCTGGCAGCGGGGGCTAATGTAAATGCAGCCAAAAATACGGGGCAAACTTCGCTCATGTCCGCTAGCGTAAAGGGGTATAACGGCGTTGTCAAAATACTATTGGCGGCTAATGCGAAGGTTAATGTAGTTGACGAAAAGGGCTTTACCGCACTAATGTTTGCTGTGCAAGCCGGATATGGGGATGTGATAAAAACTCTCATAGCGGCAGGCGCAAATGTAAATATAGCTGATAAAAACGGCGTAACCCCATTGATGGTTGCGAGTTATAAGGACTCCGTTGATTTGGTAAAGGAATTATTGTCCGCCGGAGCAAATGTGAGTGCAGTTGATAAAGAGGGACAAACGGCTTTGCAAATTGCTAAGCAATATAATCATCCGAACATTGTAAAAGTCTTAAAAAAAGCCCGTGCCAAATAGGGTATCTGCTGGGGGCCGATTGATTGAGATGAACGAGAAAAGGAATGAAAAAAATATTATTTATTAATTTACTTAGTTTGACGTTGTTTGGCGGATGTTTGCAAAATAGCAATGAGAACAATATAAAAAATAACACGGATTCCAACCAATCCATTATTGCCTACTTAAAACAAGAGGGCCTCTCTATCACTAATTCTACCTACCTTAGTGACTGTACCCAAGAGGAGATGAATATGATAGAAGAATATCGTTATATTGGACACAGATATAATGAAGATAAAGAGGACTGCAATCGCCGTAAACAAGACAAGAAAAATTTTCCAAAATGGCTTAAATTGGCAGAAAAAAATCCGGATATAAGAAATGAAAGAGGACAAACTCTTCTAATGACACTCGGGGGTCAGCCGGTAATAAACTTTTATGGGCCAACTAATAAACAAATGCAAATAGCATTAACAAAAATATTGCTTCAAAAGGGTGCAGATCCTAATTTAACTGATCCGGCAGGTCTAACTGCTTTGATGTATGCTTGTTTTGTTTGGACAGATATCTTATATCAAGTGCCTCTTGAAAGAATTAGATTACTTCTTAAAGCAGGGGCAAAACCTAATATGGTTAATAAAGATGGCGAAACCGCTTTATCTTATGCTGTACATTTTATACAAAGAGAAACCGTTCCTTTATTATTGGAAGCAGGAGCCGATCCTAATATAGCGAATTCAAAAGGGGTTACTCCTTTGCATATAGCTTGTGATGGGGGCAAGGTGGAAATGGTTCGTATGTTACTGGAAGCAGGTGCTGATCCGAATTTAAAAGATGAAGAAGGGCATACTCCTCTTTGGGAAGCGGAGCGTTTTGGTAAAGCAAATGCTACTAATCCGGAAGCAATTTCAGAAGTAAATTCTATTAAGAAACTACTAATTGATGCAGGTGCCGAGACGAAATAAAGATTTGTTCCTTCCCGTAAAAAATGGCGTGAAGTGAATATAAATAGAAATTAAGGAGATTATTACTGTGTATGCCGGATTTTGGGAAAGAGTAGCCGCCTTATCTTGGGCATCTCAACTTAATCAAAAAGACATTGTTGATTTGTTAATCCAATCGGGAGCGAAACCGTTACTTATTGATCCCAGAACCGGCAAAAAAACTCTCATTCGTTAATTCAAATGCAAGAAAACCATTTGTGTGAGTGTTAAAACACCTCTTGTTTAAGCAAGAGGTGTTTTAACAAGGGACTTTCTTTTTTCCCGAAAAAAAGTAAAATAAATTTATGATACGTTTTAATTGCGATTATAGCGAAGGCGCACACCCGCTTATTTTGGAAAAACTGGCCCAAACCAATTTGGAACAGCTCCCCGGCTACGGGCAAGATACGTATTGTCTGCAGGCCGCCGAACTGATTAAAGAGTTGTGCCACGCTCCGCAAGCGGACGTACACTTTATTAGCGGCGGCACGCAAACCAATTTAACCGTACTGGCGGCTTTACTGCGGCCGTATCAATGCGTGATTTCGCCGGATACCGGACATATCAATGTGCACGAAACAGGTGCTATAGAAATGACCGGCCACCGTATTTTAACGGTGCCGCCCCAAAACGGGAAAATAACAGCTGCGCAAGTTTCCGCTGTCTGCCGGGCGCACCGGCAAGATGAAAACCCGGAGTTTGCTCCGCAACCTAAAGTAGTTTATATTTCTTTCCCAACCGAATTTGGCACGCTTTACACACGCGAAGAACTGCGCGATTTACGCCGCGTGTGCGACGAACACAACCTGTACTTATTTATGGACGGCGCGCGCCTGGGGTATGGTTTATCCGCTCAAGGCAACGACGTGACTTGGTCCGATATCGCCGTATGTTGTGATGCGTTTTATATCGGCGGCACGAAGTTGGGGGCACTGCTGGGCGAAGCGGTGGTGCTGGTAAACCCTAAACTCCAAAAAGATTTTCGGTATTTAATGAAACAGCGCGGTGCTATTTTGGCTAAAGGGCGCGTTTTGGGTATCCAATTTTTAACGCTCTTACAAGACGGTTTATACGAAAAACTCGGGGCGCGTGCTAATCAATTAGCCGCGCTTATCCGCACGGCTTGTCAAGAGGCCGGGCTGGAATTTTTATACGATTCTCCCACTAACCAACAATTTCTTATCATGCCCGACTCCTTGTTAAAGGCGTTGGAAGAGAATTATGTGTTTTCCCATATTTCTCCCTCGCAAAACGGTAAAACAGCTATCCGCATTTGTACCAGCTGGGCCACGTCCTCAAAAGATGTGGAACAATTTATCCGCGACTTAAAACGCTTAAGCAAAAAATAATATGTTACATATCGGATGCCATTTATCGTCGTCAGACGGCTTTGAAGCTATGGGTAAAACCGCGCTTAGTATTGGGGCGGATACCTTCCAGTTTTTTACCCGTAATCCGCGCGGCAGCAAGGCCAAAGCCATTGACCCGCAGGACGCTGCTGCCTTGTGTAAACTTTTAAAAGAAAATCATTTTGCGCCGATTATTGCCCACGCGCCTTATACGTTAAACCCGGCCTCGGCAGACCCTAAAACGCGCGAATTTGCGTTAATAACCATGCAAGACGACCTCCAACGTATGGAGTATGTGCCGGGCAATTTATACAATTTCCACCCGGGTAGCCACGTGGGTCAAGGCGTGGAAACGGGCACGCAATTTATTATTGAACTTTTAAACGAAATTTTAACGCCCGCCCAAACTACGACGGTTTTATTGGAAACCATGTCCGGCAAGGGAAGTGAAATCGGCGGCCGCTTTGATGAACTCAAACGTATTTTAGACGGCGTAAAATTAAATAGCAAAATGGGCGTTTGTTTAGATACGTGCCACATTAGCGACGCCGGATACGATTTAACCCAATTAGACGACGTGCTTACCGCATTTGATAAACAAATCGGTCTGTCTTTATTAAAAGCCGTTCATTTAAACGACAGTTTAAACCCGCTCGGCGCACACAAGGACCGGCACGCCGTTATCGGCGGCGGCACCATCGGCACAAAGACGCTGGCTACCGTTATCAATCACCCGGCTTTAAAAAATTTACCTTTTTGTTTGGAAACACCTAATGACCTATCCGGCTACGCCCAAGAAATCAAACTCTTGCGTTCGCTGTATAAAGAAAATAAATAGGTCTAAAGGCCTATTTTTTAGCGGGTACAAAGACCCTGGTATTTAGTGTTAAAACCCGGTAGATTATAAGTATGAAACGGTATATAGCCATCTTGGGATTATTGCTTTATGCGGTTGGGTTTTCATCCGCCCAGACTCCGTTGCGCTTGTCCAAGATGTCGCGTATCAAAGAAGTTTTATCTTCTTTAAATCGTCATATTGACAGTGCTGTTTTAAAAACACTCAGTGCGCAACCTCACAAATTACCCATAGATATCCGGGCAGCGCCCTCTGCCGATTTGGCTCAAAAGACGGCAAAAGAATTGTTGCAAAATGCGGCCATGGATAGACCCCTTATCCAAACGCCCAGTATTGAACCTTTAGAGCAAAATATTCACCGATTTGTATTTACCATTTCTTCCCGGTACGAACCGGGTAAAATCGTCGGTACAGGCTTTGTGTTTGTGCCGGATATCCCCGGACAAGAACCGGCTTTGTGGGGCGCTACTACCACGGATGTCGCTCGTAAAACAGGGAAAGACATTTTGGTTACTTTTCATACCAAATATCCGCAAGATTTTTCCTTTCCGGCGCAAATTGTTGGGCGCGGGCACCCGGATGGTGTCAACGCGGCCCTGATCCGTTTGCCCGAGCAGAGTGCTATAGTGGCATTGCCTATAGAATTAAGCCCGGAGCCCTTTCCCTTTGGAGAACAACCCCTTATGGCGTATGGATTTAATACAAACGGCAGCTTTTATAAAAAAGGGCTTTCGCTTGGTTTTGCCGGTACGGATCGTTTAATTGCCCAATCTCCCCGGCCGGTATCTGCGGAAAACGGCAACGGCGGGCTAGTGGTCAACGCGCGCGGACAAGCACTGGGTATTTACAACGGTACATTTCGGCCGGGTCGGGCGGGTACGGCTTTTCCGTCCAATACCAGTCGGGCCACTCAAGTCGCTTCCTATTTAAGTGAGGTTACCCCCATTAGCCACTTAACGCATTTATTCAAAGAACAAGCGGCAGCTCATTCGGCGGCGCGGGCACTTTTGTTTGACGGGATGTTTCTGGGTAAAGTAGAAGTAGATGAGGCCGTGCGCCGTATGAAAGTTTTTTATAAAGACAGAGAGCCGTTGCTTTTATCGTTAAATCCGTTTTGGTCGCTTAATACCTTACATGAGTTTGTGCCGGATTTTGAACACGCTTCTTTTGTGGAAATATATATTTCCGGCGGTCAGCAAGCGCCGCATTTGTATAAAGTTGATTTGGAAAAACGCTTCGCTAAAAAAATCTTTCAGCCTACTTTGCATCTGCGTGATTAAATTTCACCACAATCATTAAACTGTATCCGCCTATCAGGAACGCGCTCCACGCATGCGGCAACAGATGATGTGCCAATCGGCGAATACACATACCGATACGGCTTTTTAAACGCGTTAGTTGCGGGGGGCGTTCAACGTATTTGTTGGTGTAATGAGCGGCTAAAATTTGGCAGTGATTGTTTTTCAAAAATTGCTTGAGCCGGCGGGCCGTAAAGAAGTGAATATGTCCCACCGTTTGACGCTCCCGTTCCAGTAAAGAAGGGAACAAAAACGAGCGAAGCGATAAATCAAGCGGTACGTGCAATACCGCTACCGGCGCGCGTAACGAAAGTTGTTTAAACCAATCTTCCTGCCGCTCAATATGTTCCAACACATCAATAGCCATTACCAAATCAAAAGTTTCTTGTGGCGGATTTTCCTGTTGCACAAAACGTACATTATCCGGTTTTTGTACCATCGCTAAGGCGTATGCTTGCGGCGAGATATCCCACCCGGTAAATTGAATTTGCGAAGCCAGCCCGGCCCACGCTTTAATAATAGCACCGCTACCGCATCCGGCGTCCAATACACTGGCAAATTGGGAAATCCCCGCCTCTTTTAGTGCTTGCAAAATGTGCGCCAATTTCCAAGGGGCATCTTCCGTATGCCAGGAAGGATTTTTTGTTAAATAACTTCCATCGGTATAGCTGTTTGACATAGAGATATTATACTTTTAAATATATTGTGCGGGATATGGATGGTTAAATATTTCCCGCTACGGCGGGAATTTTTACTATAATAAAAATATGAAAAAAATAGCGGGCTGTGCCATTTTGATGATGTTGGTTGCCTGTGCGACAGATCGGCCTGCGCGGGTAGGTAGTGATCGGGATGCGCACGGCTGTATCGGCTCGGCCGGATATACGTATAGCCCCATGCGTCATCAGTGCGTACGCATATGGGAAGAGGGCGTAGCGCTGTTGTCGGTGGAAGAAAAAGGGCCGTATACTTCCGCGGTGTTTGTGTTGGATAGCGATAAACACGACCGGAAAGAACTTTTTTTGGACATGGGCAAGTCCCCGGTTATACTAACGTCGAAAAAAGCGGATGTCCCAACGTGGCAGGACAGCGCTAACAAGTGGAAATTAACGCAGGGGACCGAGGGTTGGCAACTGTTGGAAAAAGGGACCTTGCGTTACCGTTCAGCCGCACATTGACACACTTTAAGGGAACTTGATATAATAAGAAGGTCTCTATAGGGGACAATTTTACATAAAGAAAAATAAATGGCTAGATTTGATAACAGAAGAGTATACAAGCAAGACTTGTATTGCCGTAACCAAAATATCCGCGCGGCCGAAGTGCGCGTCATTAACTCAGACGGAACAATGATGGGAGTTCTTCCCACGCGGGAGGCTATTGCTCTAGCCAAAGAACAAGAGTTGGACTTAGTGGAGATTTCTCCCAACGCCCAACCTCCTGTCTGTAAAATACTGGATTACAACAAGTACGTTTACGAACAGGGTAAAAAAGCCGCCGAGGCCAAAAAGAAGCAAGCCAAGGTTTCTCTTAAGGAGCTCCGCATTAAATCGCGCATTGCTCCGCATGATTTAGAAGTTAAACTCCGCCAAATTGAGGAGTTCTTGCGTAAGAAAAACCAAGTGCGTTTTGTGGTGGTGTTTCGCGGGCGCGAAAACCAACATAAAGATTTGGGTATCCAGATTTTAAACGATACTGCCAAACGGTTGGAAGAATTGGCTACGGTGGACGGAGGTCTGCAACAGCTGGGCAACCGCATGAGCATGACCTTTGTACCTAAAAACTAAACCGATTTTTCGGCTTTTTTTGTAGTGACTGCGTTCGGGGCTTGACCGGCTCCCGCCGCAGGTTGTGTAAATAAAAGCCAATTAAACAAAAGGAATAAAAAAATGCCTAAATTAAAAAATCACGCTGGCGGTAAAAAGCGTTTCCGCAAAACCGCCACGGGTAAATTCACCCACAGAAAAGCCGGCAGAAAACACTTGCTAACGCCTGTTTCTGCCTCACGCAAACACGACATGCGTAAGACCGGGGTTATCACGCCCGAGTCCAACAAAGGCAAGATCTTAAAAAAGTATCTGCCCATGGCCAAATAAGAGGTTGAAACATGAGAATTAAATTCAGCGTTCCTAGACACGCAAGAAAGAAAAAAGTATTAAAAAGAGCCAGCGGTTATTACGGCGATAAATCCCGCCGCTTACGTATGGCAACCCAGCAACTCGGTAAATCCGGGGTGCATGCCTATGTAGACCGCAAAGACAAAAAAACCACCTATCGCCAAACATGGATTATGCGTATTAACGCGGCCGTGCGCGAAGAAGGGTTGTCTTACTCTAAATTCATTAGCGGGCTTGCCCAAGCTAACATCACGCTTAACCGCAAGATGCTTAGCGAAATGGCAATCAAAGACCCGGTGTCCTTCAAGAAATTGGTGGATATCGTCAAAGCCGCTAAATAAGTTAGTAAGTATTTAAGGCAAAACCCCCGGAGATAATTCCCCGGGGGTTTGTTATTGTTACAGAAGCGGATACAAGGTGAATTTTAGGGTTTATCGCAAACAGAAGTATTGGTATCACAACCGGTATACCCTACCGCCACGCATAAATTTTTTCCTTCGTTATTTCGGTAAACACAAGAGGAACCGCGGTGCATATTATTACCGAAGGTGCTTGAATATACCCGTACGGTGTAGCCTGCGGAGCCTTCGCGTTTTGCATCCACGTATCCGTCATAAATATACGTCTTAAAATAGGCGGATTTAATGAAATATATCCCATTACTGTCTTGCTCGTATGAGATGTTGTCCCCTAAGGCAGTTTCGGGGGGCATATCTAAAAAGCGGGGATGCGGTTGCCTGGAGCCGGACTTATTGACATTTTCCGCGTGATACCGTTCTACCGATTCCATAACGGTGGTGGCTTGAATAAGTCCGTCGTTAAATTTGCTTTGCTCAACGGCGCGTTTATAAGACCCGGCCGCCATACTAAGCAAAATAGCTAATATGACGACCACTGCCATAAGTTCCGTCAGCGTAAATCCGAAAGGGATGGTTTTAAAATTTTTCATAAAATCCTCTTTAAAAAATAATTTTCAATAAGTATTATACCTTTTTTTCAAAAAAAGAGAATTGTTTTCATATAATAAAAATTTGAAAATACTTATAAAAATCTATATACTAGAATAACAGGGAGGTTGTTATGCTAAAAAACAAATCGGGTTTTACTTTAATGGAGTTGCTGGGGGTTGTTCTTATTTTGGCTATTTTAACGTCCATCGCGTTGCCGCAATACCGCCGTTCGTTGGAGCGTGCCAAAGCGATGGAGGGTATTATGACCTTGAAATCGGTGGCCGATGCCGCCAAACGGTATAAAGCGGCCACGTCCGAAGCCCCTACCGGGTTTAACCAATTGGATGTGCAGTTTGATACCAATAAATTCTGTAGTGTTAACGGAGAGTTTTGTAACGCAGAGCTTCTCAACTTGCATCAAATACGCATTAATAATTTTAAATTTCAATTTGAACCCGATAAAATTTCGGCTTGTGCGGTTGTGGTTACGACCGAGGGTTCTGTGGGTAACTACGGCGTTGAGTTTTTGGGTACCGCAGAAGACAAGGGCTATTGTTTCCTTTTTTACTACAACCACCCTACTCAGGGGCGTGATACCATGACTTGTAAACTTATCACAACGGGTGGAAAATATGACTGGTTGTGCGAAGGTTTGGGGACGGAAGAAGTGGGTACGGATGAATGGCTGATAGATGGTTAATAAATTGCTTTTAGTGTTTTAAAAAGAGCCGCTTGTGGGCGGCTCTTTTTTGTGTCTTATCAAAAGCGCATTCCAACGCGTAACATAAACGTATGGAATTGCAAGTTATCGTCTTTATGCAAAGGCGTTAAGTCTTTATCGCTGATGAATCCGTATGTATAACGGTATTCTAGTCCGGCAAACATCCAGCAGGTTATGTCATACTGCATGCCTGCGCCGACGTAAAATGCCGCACCCCATTTGTCATCCCGGGCGGTTAGGCCGCCGTTCTCCGTTTTTAAACGGGCATTCATCATACCTACGCCCATAGGAGAATAAATGCGGAAATTATCCCACGGATTGATAGTTAATTTTCCGGCGAGTGATATATCATGGGCATAAATGCCGTGATAATGCCGCTCGGTTGCGCCGCTTCCGTGTGTTTTGCCGTGCGGGTGAAGCATCATATAATCTAACCCCAGTGCTAAGTAATCATTAACATTTTTTAACGCAGTGACGCTGGAGGCAAAGCCGGTGGAGGCGTAACGGCCGTCTTGGTTATCCTTATTAAGAAAAACCGTCATGCCGCCTGCCAAAGAAACTTCCATTTCTTTGGCATTGGTAAGGGCGGCTTTGCTCGGCGCATAGGAACTGTAAACGACCCCCGCGGTGTTTTGTTTTCCTTGCGGATTGGTAACTGTTTTTTCAACTACGCCGTAATTGGTAACGCCCTTTTTGTTTTTGGTGCGCACGTCGTATACGTCGGTTTCTGTAGTGGTGGTATCTACCTTTAATTTCGGCTCCCCTTTTTTAAGCGAAGCTGCATTGTCGGCTTGCGTGGCTTTGGCGCCCAACGCTTGTTGGTTCGCTTTTGCCGTCTGCCGGGCAGCCGCTTTGTGTGCGGTTTGACCGGGGCCTTGTATCGGCACCGTTACGGCGACTTGTTCTCCCTGTACCACTACCCCGCTAGGCGTGTTGGTAGCGGATACATCCCCGGAGACAAAAGTTTCTTGCCCTTGCTGGGCAAAAACTAAACTGACCATAAGTAGCATTACTATAGCCAGTACAGCAATATGAATTTTCTTCATTGTTTTCCCCCTTGGTAAAATTTACGACTTTCCCATTGTAAACAAGTATATACGCTTGGGCAAGGCAAAAAACTAATTAGAAAATTGACAAATCTTTCGGCAAATGGTACTATATAAATAGTAAGAGCGACTTGAGTACAAGTCGCTTTTTCGTTAATACGGCTCATAAGGAGTAATCATGAAAGACCCGAAAACGATTGAACAAACCGTAGCCAAAGCGTTGGAGAGTGAAAAGGTAGAATTGGTTGATTTAGTGATCCAAAACCAAGGTAAGAAAAAATTGCTCCAATTCTTTGTAGATAAAGTCGGCGGCGTGACGTTGGACGATTGCGGCGCTTTAACAGATAAAATAGATGCTGTGCTGGAAATGGAAAACCTGATTGACGGCGCTTATATTTTGGAAGTCTCTTCCCCCGGCGTGCAGCGGGTGCTTAAAAAGCCGGCTCACTTTAAACAATTTATTTCGCAACGTGTGAAAATTGTACTTAAAGTGCCGCTTGACGGCCGCGGATTTTTTACCGGCGTGATTGCCTCAGCAGATGAAAAAGAATTTGTGTTAGACGACGGTACCAATCAATACCATTTCGCCTACGACAATATTAAAAAAGCAAACCTGGACCCGGTCCTTGAATTTTAACACCACAAAGGAGAATAAACAATATGGAAGGAACAGCAAAAGATTTAATCCTCGCCTTAGAAGGGCTTGAAAGAGAGAAAAATATTAGACGCGAAGATATTTTAAAAACGATTGAAGACGCGCTCGTTTCCGCTTTGCGCAAAAACTTGGGCAAAACCGCCCAAATCAGTGCCAAAATTGATGTGGAACAAGGTTCCGTTAAAGCATTTCAAACGCTTAACGTGGTAGATTTCGTAACCAACCCGGAGACGGAAATTGACGTGCAAGGCGCAAAAAAATATTTAAAAAACCCCAAAACGGGCGACGTGGCTACTTTAACATTGGAAGTAGAAGACTTCTCCCGTATTGCCGCACAAATTGCCAAACAAGTGCTTATTCAAAAAGTACGCGGCATTGAACGCGATAATTTCTACAAAGAATTTAAACCGCGCGAAGGCGAAGTGATTACCGGCTCGGTGCGCCGTTTTTCCGATAGAGATATTATTGTAGATTTGGGTAAAATTGAAGCCATCTTGCCTTACTGCGAACAAATCCGCAAAGAACGCTACACCACCGGTTCTCGCGTAAAGGCCATTATCGCCAAAGTGCTGAACCAAAACGATTTGGCCAACATCGGGGATGACCCGACCTTAGGCCGCTACAAATCGGCCGCTTTCCGTATGGATAAAGGCCAACGTGGGCCGTACGTGATTTTATCGCGTGCCAACGGTAAATTTTTAGAAGAATTATTTAAGGTGGAAGTTCCGGAAATTAACGAAGGGATTGTGGAAATCAAAAAAATAGAACGCGACCCGGGCTTCCGTGCCAAAGTAATGGTATCCAGCATTGACAATAAAATTGACCCTATCGGTACGTGCGTAGGTATGCGCGGTATCCGTATCCGTGCGGTCATGAACGAGCTTTCCGGCGAACGCATTGACCTGATCAACTATTCTGACGATATTTCCACCGTTCTGATGAACGCGATTGCGCCGGCCAAAGCCAACTTTGTAAAAATTGACAGCGTGGCTGACAAAAAAGCAACTATTATTGTGCCGGACGACCAGTTAGCTATTGCTATCGGTAAAGATTGGCAAAACATTAAACTGGCTTGCCGCTTGACCGGGTGGGAATTGGACGTCAAGAGCGAAAGCCAAAAAGCCAAAGCCGAAAAAGCCGCTACTGACGCTATCCAAGATTTATTCGCCGGCGTGGAAGGCATCGGCCCGAAAATGGCGGAAGTGTTGCAAAAATCCGGGTTTACTTCCGTAGAACAATTAGCAGCTGCCACTCCCGAGCATTTATCTACCGTGCAAGGTATCGGTGAGAAAACGGCGGCTAAAATTATTGAAGGGGCTAAAAAGTTTGTAGCCTCCCAAAGCGAGCAACCGCAGGAGGCCGCCGATGACCAAGAAAACGCCTAATACCGAGGAAGAAAAAACGCCGAAGAAAAAAACGGTAGCTAAGAAAACAACGGCTAAAAAAACAACCGCCAAAAAAACGACTGCTAAAACGACTGCTAAAAAAGCTGTTGCCAAAAAGACGGTTAAGGCCAAAGCTCCCGCTAAGACTGCGGTGAAAAAATCTGTCAAAACGGTAAAAACCGTTTCCGTAAAAGCCGAAGAAAAAACGGTTGTTGCGGCTCCGGCAAAACCGGCCGCTAAGCCCGTTCCGCCGCAGCCTAAACCTGCGCCGGCGGCGCACCCGAAACCGCAGCCACAAGTGCAAGCGGCGGCCCCCAAACCGGCCCCCGTTGCGCCTGCCCCAAAGCCGGCTCCGGCGGTGCAACCGAAACCGCAAACGCCGGTTGTGCAGAAACCGGTTCCGGCGCCGTCTAAACCTGCGCCCATTGCGCAGCCCAAACCGCAGCCGCAAGCACCTGTCGCGCCGGTGCAATCCAAGCCGCAGGAACAATTGGATCGCCACGGACACATTAAACCGCAACAACAAGAAACTCCCAAAAAAGACGACAAAACGATTCGTATTGTCGGGCAGCCGACCGTTAAAGAATTAGCGGAAAAGATGAATATTAAAACCAACGATTTCATCAAAAAGCTAATGACGATGGGTATTTTCGCTACGATTAACCAACGGTTGGAAACCGATATGATTGAACTCATTGTAGACGAGTGCGGTTTCAAAGCGGAGTTGGCCGAAGAAGATTTAACCCAAGAAGCGGTTGCCGCTATGGAAACGGAAGACAACCCGGCCGACTTAAAACCGCGCAGCCCGGTCATTACGATTATGGGACACGTGGACCACGGTAAGACGAGCCTTTTGGATGCTATCCGCAAATCAAACGTGGTAGACCAGGAAGCCGGAGCTATTACCCAGCATATCGGTGCGTACCGCGTAAAAACACCGCGCGGCGTCTTAACATTTTTAGATACACCCGGCCACGAAGCGTTTACCGCCATGCGTGCGCGCGGGGCTCAAGCCACCGATATTGTAGTGCTCGTAGTATCGGCGACCGACGGTATTATGCCGCAGACGATTGAGGCCATGGAACACGCCAAAGCGGCTAAAGCGCCTATCATTGTGGCCGTCAATAAAATTGACTTGCCCGGTGCTAACCCGGACCGCGTCAAACAAGATCTCGCGGCCCGCGGACTCGTGCCCGAAGAGTGGCAAGGCAGTACCATTTTTGTAGAAATTTCCGCTAAAAAACATATCAACATTGATAAGCTTTTGGAAATGATTGCGCTGCAAGCCGAAATTATGGAACTCAAAGCCAACCCCGACAGACCCGGCGTGGGCGTGATTTTGGAAAGTAAGCGCGACAACAAACGCGGCGTGGTTGCTACGGTGCTGGTGCAAAAGGGTACGATGAAAGTAGGTGATCCGTTTATCGTAGGCACCAACTATGGGCGCATCCGCGCGCTTATTGACGAAAATTCCCAACGCTACCAAAAAATCGGCCCCAGTGTACCGGCAGAAATTTTGGGTATCAACGGCGAGCCGCCCCAAGTAGGCGATACGCTCTACATTATGCCCAGCGAAAAGGAAGCCCGTTATACAGCGGAAAAGCGCAAACTCGCGCAAAAAGAAAATGCGCAAGCGCACCGCAAACAGGCCTCTTTAATGAATTTAGCCAAAAACGATGAAGAAGGCGGTAATACCGTCAAAAAACTCAGCCTTATTTTAAAGGCGGACGTGCAAGGCTCTATTGAGGCTATCAAAGACGCTTTGTTGCGTATCCCGTCAGATGAAGTGGAAGTGGATATCGTGCTTTCCGCACCGGGCAACATTAACGAGTCGGATATCTTGCTGGCCAAAGCATCCAATGCCGTAGTTATCGGTTTTCACGTGGATGTGGAGCACAAAGCACAAGCGGAAGCTGAGCACGAAGGCATTGAAATACGCCTTTATACCATTATCTTTGAGCTTTTGGAAGATATCAAAGCCGCTATGGAAGGATTGTTGGAGCCCGACGTAGTGGAAACAATCGTGGGTACCGCCACCATCAAAAAGGTAATGAAATTAAGCTCCGGGCTTATTTCCGGCTCGCTTGTGGAAACCGGGACGATTTACCGCGGTTATGAAGTACGCGTGAAACGTAACGGCGAAGAAGTCGGGCACGGTAAAGTCGGTGGGCTTAAACGCTTCAAAGATGATGTTAAAGAAGTGGAAAAAGGATACGAGTGCGGTATCTTGATTGAAGGCTTTACTGGTGTTGCCGAAGGCGACACTATTGAGTGCTTCAAGAAAGAAAACGTTACCCGCCGTATTAAAATGTAGTGCTGCCCCCCTTGCCGGGGGCAGGCAGAAGGTCTTAAACCTCTGTTTGCCTTACTCAAAAACATCTACTATATGAAACCCCGTGCTTTTGGCACGGGGTTGTGTTTAATGTATCAACCTAGTGCTAGCCGCCCCCTTGCCGGGGGCAGGCGGAAGGTCTTAAACCTCTGTTTATCTTACTCAAAAACATCTACTATATGAAACCCCGTGCTTTTGGCACGGGGTTGTGTTTAATGTATCAACCTAGTGCTAGCCGCCCCCTTGCCGGGGGCA
>JAGCMD010000095.1 GCA_017646765.1 Elusimicrobiaceae bacterium
GTTACTTTTCTGTTTGCAGAAAAGTATAAAAAAGCCTTGACTTATTTTTTTTTTTGCTACGATATTTTCGTAGCAAAATTACTCTAGGAGAACTAAAATGAAGAATAATGGTTGTAAAAGAGCGTTTACGCTCATAGAACTACTTGTGGTAGTTTTAATCATAGGAATACTGGCCGCTATTGCCTTACCTCAATATCAAAAAGCGGTAGAAAAAGCACGCGCTGCGGAAATGATAACGTTTGTAGGCAACGCCAAGAAAGCAGTAGAAATGTATTTATTGGAAAACGGAGGTTTCCCAAATAACGAAATTCGTTTGCTTAAAGAAGATATATTAAGTATAGATCTGACGAGTGGATTAACTTGTCCGGCTGATGAAGGGCCGAGGTGTCATAACAAATTTTTTGTTTATGCTATCAAATGCAGCAGTGGTTTTTGTGGGGTTGGCGTTGTTCGTTCAGATAATGGAAGTATGGAGACAGGAGTTCATTCAATGATGGAAATGAAGACTACTGATGGTAAAACTTGGGAAAATGAGACCGCCGTATATTTGGCCGGAGATAAGGCCGGGCAAGCAAGTTGTGAGGCGTTCGTGCAAGCATTTGGCGGTACATGCCAAGGGGTTACTCCTGAGCCATAAGGTTATCTTAAAACAATAAAAACAACCCCCCGGGTTTTAACCCGGGGGATATTTATTTAGTCACTCTGTTCCAGGCTTCCAAAAAATCGGGCGGAACCGGGGCTTCAAATTTTAATTTCTTGCCGGTTAGCGGGTGGGCAAATTCAATGCGCCTGGCGTGGAGCATCAGTCGGTCAGCCGTAGCCCCTTCGTAAAGCCAATCCCCTAGCACTGGATAACCTAGCCAATTTAAATGTACGCGTAACTGGTTGGTGCTGCCCGTGCGCGGATAGAGTTCAATATAGGTAAATCCGTTTTTGCGCTCCAAAACTTTATAGTCGGTTACGGCTTCGCGCCCGACGTCGGAAGCTTTTATTTTGCCTCCCGCAACGCGTCCTATCGGCACATCAATAGTGCCCGCATCATCCGGTACGAGTCCGCACGCAATCGCGTGATAGGTTTTGTGTACTTGGCGCCCGGCAAACGCGGCTATCATTTCCGCTTGAAATTCCTGCGTTTTGGCTACAATCATTACGCCGCTTGTTTCGCGGTCTAACCGGTGCACGAGCCCGGCGCGCGGCATTTGTTTGTCAAAGTCTTTGGGCGGATTAGCCAAGATGACCGATACCAACGTTTCTTCCGACGAGAAAACCGTTTCCGGGTGTTCTTCCCATACCGGGCTTTGCGGGTGCACGAGCATCCCGGCGGGTTTTATTAAGGCAAAGAAATCTTTTCCGTCATAAATAATTAAATCTTTTAGTTTTGTTTGGCTGTGTGCTTGCGGCAAAACAATTTCCACGGTTTCACCTTCGGTGAGCGGCCAAGACGGCTTTACTTTTTTACCGTTGACGGTTACGTGGCCGTCTTTGATAAGTTTTTGTACCAAAGAGCGCGAAAGGTTTTCCAGCTCGTCGGCTACAAAAACGTCCAAGCGTTTAGAATAACCTTCAAAAATTACCGTTTTTTTATCAGCCATTTTTTTGTCCTTTACGTGTTAAATTCCACCAGGTAATTCCGGCGCCCAAGGCAAGCAGTAAAGTAATCAGCTGGGCGGGGGAAAGCCCAAATATATACGCACCGCGAAAATCGCCGCGGAAAAATTCCAACACAAAACGTAACGTGCCGTAGTACGCTACATACGCCAGTAACACGGTACCGTTTTTATGCGGGCGGTTATACAGTTTATGAAGTAAAAAGAAAATAACCAAGTTGCCCAGTGCTTCGTACAACTGTACCGGGTGGACCGGCACACCGATTAAATCGGGCGAGACCATGGCGTGCGCGTCGGTAAACGTAACCCCCCACGGCATAGTAGTCGGTTTCCCGTGACAGCAACCTGCCAAAAAACATCCCACCCGTCCGAAAGCGTGCCCGAGCGGAAGCCCTACAATCATAAAATCGGCAATCGTAAGTAGCGGCAAACGTTTCTTTTTTATATAGATGATTAGCGCCGTTACGGCGGCAATCATCCCGCCGTAAAACACAAATCCGTAGCGGAAATTTTGCACAAAATAAAGTATTTTTTCCCCGACCGAACCGGTTAACTGCGGCCAAGTAACCAGAATAAATAACAATTTTCCGCCTAACAAAGCCCCCATAAAAGCAATAAAGATTAAGTTCCAAAACGTGTCTTTATCTAAATTAACTTTTTTAAGCCGGGGCAGTAAATAAAGAGACCCGGCAATATATCCCAGTGCCGTCATTACGCCGTAACTGGCCAGTTCAAACGAGCCGATTTTAAGTAGTACCGGATGCATTATACATTCTCCTCTTCACGAAGTGCGTTACGCATAAAAGGGTTTTTGATGCGTTCGTAGCCAATCGTAGAACTGCATTTCCCGCCGTAGCTATGTCCGGCAAAAATTTGAGTGTCTTCGGGCAAGTGCGCCAGTTTGACTAAACTTGCGCGCATGGCCCGCGGGTTAGAGGTGGGTAAATCTACCCGCCCGCACGCGCCGGGGAAAAGCGTGTCTCCGGTAAAAAGTGCCGAGCCGATTTGCAGACACACGCCGCCGGCGGTATGCCCCGGCGTAGGAATAATATGTACGTCAAACGACGCAATTTTAAAAGTTTGCTCGCCCGTATATGTGTGCAAAAATTGCGGATTAATGCCGGATAGTTCCGCGTCGCTTGCTTCTATATATCCCTTCAAGCCGGTTTTTTCTAATAAGTTTTGTGCAAATTTGACGTGGTCAAAATGTCCGTGTGTAAAAAGCACTCCGCGCAAGGTTAATTTTTTTTCGGTCAGTATATGTTCCAGAAAATTCATATCCCAAGCCGGGTCAATGAGCAAGGCGTCTGTTCCTTGTGTAACCAGGTAGGTGCAATTATCCATGGGGCCCAAATTGATAACATTAATTTCCATAATTATTTCACCCGAAAGCGGAATTCTATTTCGTTCGGTTTAGCTAAATCATATTCGGTACGGGCAATTTTTTCCAGCAAAACCGGGTCTTGCTTTTTCAAGAGTTCAAGCGTGTGTTGCAGGTCAATATATTCTTGTTCCAACGCGACTTTGTGGTGCATAAGCCGCTTTTTTTCCAGTTTGTTGTGTACTAAATTAAGTAAGCTGCCGCCTATCCACAATCCACCCACTGCCAGCAGGGCTATCCCTGCCAGCAGCGGTCTTCTGTTTTTAACAAGCGCGTTTATAAACTCTTTCATGGTTTTTTAAATGCCCGGTCCTTGGCATAAACGGCCCGGGGTCCTAATTCCTTTTCAATTTGTAATAGCCGGTTATATTTAGCCGTCCGTTCAGCCCGTGCCGGAGCGCCGGTTTTAATAGCTCCGGCATTAGTGGCTACGGCCAAATCGGCGATAAACGTGTCTTCCGTTTCGCCCGAACGGTGTGACACGATACACGTGTACCCGTTCTCTCGGGCTAAATTCATTACTTGCACCGTTTCCGATATCGTGCCGATTTGATTGGGCTTAATCAAAATCGCATTAGCCGCTTTTAACGCGATACCGTGTTTTAAACGTTGCAAGTTGGTAACAAATAAATCGTCGCCGACTAAAGTTACCTTTCTGCCCAGCTTGGCGGTTAGCGCCTGCCAATTCTCCCAATCGTCTTCTTGCAACGGGTCCTCCAGCGAGGCAAGCGGATAACGCGCGCACCAAGCGGCATATAAATCGGACAGTTCTTGGGCGCTTAGCGTTTGCCCCTCTATATGATATTTACCGTTTTGGTAAAATTCGCTGGCGGCTGCATCTAACGCAAGGGCCATGTGCGGATAACCGGCCTTATCGGCGGCCAGTAAAATGGTTTGCAACACGTCCTCGTGTTTGGCTATTTTGGGAGCAAAGCCGCCTTCATCTCCGACGGCCGTTACCTGTCCCTGCCGGCCCAGTATGGTTCGCAATGTATGGTACGTTTCACCGGCACTTTGCAAGGCCCGGGCAAACGTATCTGCGTGCGTGGGCAAAATCATAAATTCTTGTACGTCTAAGCCGGAGTCCGCGTGTTTGCCGCCGTTAATAATGTTGAGCATCGGCGTTGGCAATACATATTCCCGGTGCGGCAGACCATACACCCGGCGCAGATGTTCATAAAGCGGTATTTTGGCTTGATGGCATCCGGCACGTAAGACGGCCATGGAAACCGCTAACGTAGCATTCGCCCCTAAATTTGCCTTGTTTTCCGTTCCGTCCAAGGCAATCATACTCTCGTCTACTAAACGAATATCAAAAGGATCCAACCCTGCCAACTGCTGTGATAAACGGTGTACGTTTTCAACCGCCTGTAGCACCCCTTTGCCGTTAAAACGCCGGGTATCTTTATCGCGCAGTTCCAATGCTTCGTGCGAGCCGGTGGATGCCCCGCTGGGCACGGCCGCCGAACCGGTTGTTCCGTCGTCTAGCAGCACATCTGTTGCCACGGTCGGGTATCCGCGGGAATCTAGAATTTCCCGCGCTTGAATTTTTTTTATGCGAACCATATACTTACCCCCTTTGGCCGCATAATTGCGGCACTATATAATACTGTCTATTATCTTTTTGCCCTCTTTAATTAAAGCGGCCGGTACTTTTTCGTTTTGCGATTCGGCATACATACGGATGAGCCGTTCTGTACTGGACGGCCGTATCGCCAGCCAACTGCCCCCTTTCAAGAGGAACTTAAACCCGTCCGTATTGTCAATACGCCACACAGAGGTTTTGTTGATAGAAAGCGGCGGGCGGATATCCAGCCGTTCCATAATACGGTTAATCTCCGTTTCGGTTTTGGGGATACTCACCTTTTGGTCAAAAAGGCGGTTGTATCTCTTATAGAAATCTTTGCGCAACTGTTTTAAGGGTTTTCCCTCGGTGGCCATCATATCCACCGTCAGTAAACAGGCGAGTAAACCGTCTTTGTCCGGGATGTGATTGGCAATAGCCAGGCCGCCCGACTCTTCCATACCCATAACGTATTGGCCGGAAGTCATCAGATCGGTAATATATTTAAACCCGACAGGTGTTTCCCGCAACATAAGGCCGTTGGCCTTGGCGACTTGGTCCATCAGTGTAGAGGTAATGACACTGCGGCAGACGCGGCCTTTTAACTTTTTGTTGCGCACGAGATGGTCTAAAATCATAGGGGCGATTTCGTTGGGGGAAATCCACGTTCCGTCCGAATCAATCAACCCGAATTTATCGCAATCGGAGTTACAAGCAATACCCAGGTGCATTTTTTTAGCCAGCACGAGCTTTTTTAGTTCGGTTAAGCTGACCGGCCCGGCATTGGGGACCGTTCCGCCAAAAAGCGCGTCGTCTTCTTCATGGATACCCTCCACCGTTAGACCGCATTTTTCCAAAAAAGGACGGAAGTAATTTTTAGCCGAACCAAACAGCGGGTCTACCGCAATTTTAAGTTTAGATTTTTTCAGCGCCCGCACGTTAATCAGTTTTTCTAAATGCGCCAAGTAATTTTTGCGTGCATCTTTGGTGACGATTACGGCGGCATTTAACGAGCCAAACTCGGTGGAAGATGCTTTCAAAATTTGGGCGTTGGGGGCCGGGATGCGTTTTTCAATATCTTCCGTAATTTCGTTGTTGGCAATACCGCCATAATATGAAATCCATTTGAGTCCGTTCATATAATAAGGAGATTCACTGCCGGTAATAACAATAGCACCGACGGCGCACTCGCTCAGCACGGCCCATTCGGCTACCGGGGTAGGCAGCGGAGAGTCAGCCAGGTGGACGGTAATGCCGTTTTGTGCCAACGCATTGGCCGCCACATAAGCCAGCTGTTTGGACAAAAAGCGTGTATCAAACCCGACGATAACGAGCGGGTGCTTAAATTTTTTGCCCCGGGTTTGGCAATGTTTACGGTAACCGGTTCCTTCAAATCCGTAAAAAGGATGTTCCAAAATATGCTCGGAAATCCCGTAAGATAAACGCTGTACCGACTGGGCGGTTAGTCCGCCCGCTGTGATGGCCCGAAAGCCGGCTGTGCTAAATTTAATATCTTCCATAGTGCAGGTATTATACTAAAAAAGACACGTTTTTTCATATCCTCCTGTTTTTAACCGGACCGCGCGGTTTTTTTACAATTAGCCAAAAGGTCGTTTTTAGAGATATATTTTGCTATGATATAGCTATGCTGGAGATCATGACTGCGGGCGTAGTAGTTCTTGTGGCGGTATGGGCGGTTTGGGCGCATACTCGCCCGGTGGTGTTTGCCCGTATCGCACGAGCCAATAAGGGCCTGTTTGAAAAATATAAAGAAACGGTTACCACGCCTTTTACGGCGGGGCGGTTAGATTTTTTTATGTTTCTTTTTCACCGGTTTCGTAATGTGTTTACGTACGAGGACAGATCCGCTTTTATTCGGCTGGCGGATGATTTCATTTATAAAGACGAAGACCCAAAAACCAAACCTTTACCCATTACTATTTTTGTGGCTGAAATTAAAAAAGGTGATTTTTTGCCGGTAAAAGTACTCCCCGCCAGATCCCTGTTTGCCTTTTCCAAGCAACCGGTTATCAAAACGAATATTCCGCAGTTGGATAGCCATTATCAGATTTTCGCGCCCTCGCCCGCTTCCGGCTCTATATTTACCCCGCTTATAACCGGGTTTTTGAAAACACATCCTTACGTTTATTTGGAACTCAACGGGCATGCGCTTGTTTATCATGAACATGCGCTTATAGCGACTTCTCAAATAGAGGCATTTCGCTTTCGGGCCATGCAGCTGCTGCAGGAACTGGCGTCGCAAGCGGTAAACCAAGGACAGGCCACTTCTCCGGCGGCCAGCCCTTCCGGCCCGCTGCAACAGCAACCGGTTGCGTTAGGGGAGGGGGCCGCGGCAGCCCTGCTGCAAATAGCTTCCGGGCGCCTGGAAGCAGCCCGACGGAAAGATAATTTTTCTTTGAAGGCGTTATTGAGCGTATGGGTGATGCTGGTCATACTGGGCGGTTTTGGGTTTTTGTCGTGGTGGGTACTGCATCATTGGCTGCACTACTAACGGAAAATTTATGAAGAAAATATTGTTTGTTTTTGGTACGCGGCCGGAAGCTATTAAAATGGCCCCGGTGATTGCCCGGTTTAAAAAAGATACAGCCCATTTTAAAACGTATGTTTGTGTGACGGCGCAACACCGGCAACAACTAGATAGCGTGCTGCGGCTTTTTGGTATTAAGCCGGACTTTGACCTTAACCTTATGCGCCGCAACCAACACTTGCCGGAAATTACTTGCCGTATTTTGAAAGGGGTGTCGGCCCTCTTGCAAAAATTGCAGCCGGATTGGGTGCTTGTGCAAGGGGATACCACTACTACGTTTGCGGCGGCTTTGGCCGCTTTTTATCAGCATATCCCGGTGGGACATATTGAAGCCGGGCTACGTACCTACCGGGCGGATAGTCCGTATCCGGAAGAAATAAACCGCCAATTAACAAGCCGCTTGGCTGCGTTGCATTTTGCACCGACGAAATTAAATAAGGAAAATTTATTGAAAGAATCCGTGCCGGCGGATACGGTTTTTGTGACGGGAAATACGGTAATGGACGCGTTGCAACTGATTGTTAAAAAAATCTCCCCGGCGCAAGAGAAAAAAATAGCTCGGCAATTACGCCTAGCGCAGTACGATATTTCCCGGTTGACTCCAACAAGGAAACTGATACTCATTACTTGCCACCGGCGCGAAAATTTTGGTCCGGGTATAGAACAAGTGGCCCGGGCAGCTATTCAGTTAAGTAAGGCCTATACGCAAGTGGATTTTGTCTGGCCGGTACATTTTAATCCGAACGTCAGAAAAGCCATTAAAAATATCAAGGGGGTCTCCAAAATTCCCAATTTGTTTTTGATTGAACCGTTAGACTATTTACTTTTTGTGTATTTAATGAAAAAGGCTTTCCTTATTTTGACCGATAGCGGCGGTGTGCAGGAGGAAGCTCCGGCTTTAGGTACGCCGGTGCTGGTGATGCGGGAAGTAACGGAACGAACGGAAGCGTTGTCGGCCGGGTGTGTAAAACTGATAGGAACAGATTTTCAAACGATTGTGCGGGAAACCGGAAAACTGCTTGCGCAACCGAAGTTGTATGCAAAAATGAAAAAAGCCGTTTGCCCCTACGGGGACGGAAAAGCCGGCCGGCGGATTTTGGAAGTACTGAAAAAGGGGGGAAAATGATACCCAAAGTCATCCATTATTGTTGGTTTGGCGGAAAGCCGCTCCCGCAGAAACTCAAAAAATATATGCAAAGTTGGCGTCTGTATTGCCCCGGCTATAAAATCTGCCGCTGGGATGAAACTAATTTTGATGTAACGGCTTACCCATACACGCAGCAAGCCTATCAAGCTAAAAAATTTGCTTTTGTTTCCGATGTGGCCCGGTTGTGGGTGCTGGTGAAAGAGGGGGGAATTTATTTGGATACGGATGTGGAAGTTATAAAACCCCTAGACGCTATTTTGTCCTACCGTGCGGTCTCCGGTTTTGAGGACGGGAAAAAAGTTCCCACCGGGTTGATGGCGTGTGAAAAAGGGTTCGCTTTATTTGAAGAATTTTTGCGTGCGTATGAAAACAAGCCCTTTTTACGGGACGACCATACCTATGACCTTACTACCAACGTGGACCGCATTACCCACGCGTGCCAAAAAAAGGGCCTGCTACAAAACAATACCAAGCAAACGATTGAAGAGTTTACGTTACTTCCCCAAGAGTATTTCTGTCCGAAAGATTACGAAACGGGCCTTGTGCATATTACCCCCAACACGTTTACGATACATCATTTTTGGGGGAGTTGGCTGAACGTGCCCCTGCGTGTTAAAGTATACCGGTTTTTATATGCGGTGTTAGGTGAAAAAACGACGCGTACTATTCAACAACAATGGCAGCGGATCAAAAAAACGTTATTTTGGGGCCGCCGGGTGAATAAATAAAGTTCCTTTTTGGTTGTTTTTCTGTCCGGAAAAATTCCCTTGACTCCCCTTGATTTTTTCCCAAAAATCACTTATACTATGAGTAGGACCTAATAGTGCCCGGGCTGAGGTGGATGGGCAACAAACGAGATACACGGCATTAAATATCTCTACTATTTAGGTCTCTTTTTTTGCTCAAATTCAGTAATCGGCCAGTTGATTTTTTTGTTTCCGTAAGTTGTTTCTAAAACAATCATTTTTTTACGTTTCTTATCCCAAATGTTCAGCCGTGACGTTTTTTTATTTGGGAGCTTTTTCCCCGATAAAAGAACCGCCGAGAAATCTTTCAAAAACTCATTTATGTTGTATTTTTTGGACCTACGAGCAACAATGTGTTTAAGCCCCCCTTCTTTGTTCCCCCACATCAAACTAATTTGGCCGATATCCTTGCGATAAAAAGCGTTTTGAATGTACCCTTCTTCTTCTTTGAGTAATTTTTTAACAGCTTTTTGCCCTTTGTATCCGGTAAATTCTTTCCCGGCAAATTCGTAGAGAAACTGCAACAGGAAATCAACCGTTTATGACCGGTAATTACACGATTCGTTTAGAACGAAAAGAAGACCACCGCAACGGGTGGGTTTTTAAATGGTGGACCGGAAGGGACTCGCCTTGCGGTTTCTGCCGTTATCGGCAAAATATAATTGTTTATTTATAAAATATTACTTGATTTATTGCCGATAATCGGTTATACTAGTAGTAAGAGGAGGGGTTTATGGAATATATATCGGCAGCACAAGCGGCTAAAAAGTGGAAAATTTCGGAGCGGAGTGTGCGTAATTATTGTGCACATAGCCGTATTACGGGGGCCTTTTTAACTGGCAAGACATGGAACATTCCGGCAGATGCCTCTAAACCTGACCGCAAGCCCAAACAAAGCAAGCACGCTAATACCTTACTTAATATATTAAAAGCCGAGCAATCCTCCAAGCAACATGGCGGTATCTACCATAAGATACAAATTGACCTTACTTATAACTCCAACCATATAGAAGGTAGCCAACTCACCCATGACCAAACCCGCTATATTTTTGAAACAAATACGATTGGTGTGGAAGATAATACCGTAAAGGTGGATGATATTGTAGAAACCGCTAACCACTTTAAATGTATTGATATGATTATTGAGAATGCTAACTATAAACCTAGTGAACATTTTCTAAAAGAATTACACGCTGTGCTTAAAAACGGGACGTCGGATAGCCGCAAGGCGTGGTTTGCCGTAGGGGATTATAAGCGCAAACCCAATGAAGTGGGGGGGCACGCTACGACCAGCCCAGAACAGGTATCGGCTAAAATGAAAACCCTGCTGAACAAGTATAACCGCAAAAACAAACACACCTTTGAAGAATTATTGGACTTTCATTACCAGTTTGAAGCCATTCACCCATTTCAAGACGGGAATGGACGTATCGGGCGGCTGATACTGTTTAAGGAGTGTTTGCGTAATAATATCGTTCCGTTTATCATTACGGACAAGATAAAGATGTTCTATTACAAAGGACTTAATGAGTGGCCGAACAATCACGAACGCTTAACCGATACTTGTTTGGCAGCCCAAGACAAAATGAAAGCCGTATTGGATTATTTTAAGATTTCCTACTAGCCAGGACGAATTTATGCAATCTAAAAACATTAAAAAGTTAAATCGGTTGTTGTATCTCCTAAACCAGTTGGATGGGGGAGAGGTGCGTGTGCTGCGCGAGGCCAAGGACATGGACGTTACGGAGCGCACGATCCAGCGTGATTTGCGTGATATTGAACTGGGCGGTTTCCCGCTTTACAAAGCCGCGCCGGGGGTATATAAGTTTATTGAGGGTTTTTCGCTTAAAAAAATGAATTTAACTGACGCGGAAGCTTCGCTACTTCTCGTTTTAAAAGATATAGTAGAGCCGCTGGGAAAACCTTTCCAACAGCCGTTTGAGCATTTGTACCAAAAAGTTTTGCGCGTACCAGAAGAATCTCCATTTTATATCAAAATGCCAAAGGGAAGCCAATACCAAGAGAGCAAAATTACGCGTGTGTTGGAAAGAGGAATTATAGACCATACCGAAGTACGTATGTCGTTAGCGGCTGATCCGACGCGTAAACTTACCTATGAACTCAAACCGCTTAAAATTATGAACTATGACGGTTTTTGGTACTTGCTTGGCATCAATGCTTATAAAGAAGTGCGAAAATTCCGTTTAGACCGCATTTTGGACGCAATAAATACCGATAAATCGTTCAAAATCACTAAAAATATCCAAAAAATGCTGTCGGAGAGCCATAATATTTGGTTTGGGGAAAAACGAGATAAACTTGTGTTGTTTATTGTACCTGCTCAGTTCGCACCGTATTTTAAGCAGAAAGATTACTTTCCCATGCAAAAGATCCGCAAAACGCAGAAGAATGGCGATATTTTAGTGGAAACGCGTGTGTGCAATTACCGTGAAATTATCCCTACGGTGTTAAGTTGGCTTGAACACATCACGCTACTCAGCCCGGCTGATTTTAAGCAACTGATTTGCCAAATTATACGTCAAGCCGATAAACGGATGAAATAAAAAGCGGGGCAAATACCCCGCTTTTTGATTACTTTAGTAACAATTCCCACTTATCTTTATATTCTTCCAGCCAGTTAGAAGATATATCTGGTGACTCTTTGTATGACGGTTTAATGCGTCGCATGGTTGTATCTTGGTGCGGTTGCCCCTTTTTCCCCGGCGTTTTGAGCCAATCTTGGTGGGTTTTCTTTAATATTTCCGCCACTTTTTTAGCGGGCATGATGTAAGTTTGTGGCTGTTCTTGGTCGGTCCACTTGGCAGGTAGGGTAACAAAAACGTAAAACAAGTCCTTATCCACAATATCTTCGTGTTTTTTGCTCATCATCCATCCGTCATCAGCCGATTTTCCTTCAGTACGAGTTTTTACCTGAATGCGGATAGGGCACTCGTAGGAAGGGTGAATTGCCAGAATGTCTATGTCTTTTGTGTTCTCCGGTGCTAATCCTGCGGGAATTGCCAATTCTTTGGCAATGCGCGCGAGGACGTAATGCTCTCCCGCAGCCCGGATAAATGCTTTATCATTTTCTTGCTTGCTCATAACCTCTCCTTACTTGAATTTTTTACTAAATTCTTCTTGTTTAATTTCGTATTTTTGATATTTGGGGCGTGGTTTTCCGCCGGGGGAAAGTAAAACAAGGGATGTTTTATCTATATTCTTACCGCTTTTATGCCGCGAACATTCTTTCAAATATTCTTTTGCTGACAAACACCACATCGTGTTAAGTTGTTCAACGATAAAAATATAGTAATAATTAGGGCGATCTACCGGATTTTTGACTTGAAATCTCCCACTACCCATTGTGCAAAATCCCGGCTCATTTTCTTTTAATTTGCGGGCTTTAATTTGTAGTTCAATAAAACGCCCTGACGAGGTTTTAGCCACAAAATCTGTTCCATTGTCATCAACGGCTGGTATGAAACACTCAAAACCTTCCGCCATAAATCGGCTGATAATTAGTAACTCCATTCGTCGTGCATAACAAGCACTTGATTCTATCCATGGTGGTACCATACGAATTCCTTTATTTATTTTTATTTCGTTGCCATTCTTGGATCTCACGTTGGCAATCGGCAATTTGTCGTTGGAGCCGTTTTTCGTTGTACTCATCGGCCCGTTGCAGGGATTCAATTTCCCGGTTGTATTTACGGGACAGCTCATCAGTCATGCGTTTGTACTGACGGGATAATTCATCTAGCTCACGTTGGCAACGTTGTTCCAGCTGACGTTTCTGTTGTTTGAAATTATCATTTTCCCGCTTTTCTTCTTGTTCTTGTTGGCGCAAAATCTGACTCTTCCGTTCATAACGGCGCAACTGTAGGTTTTTTAATTCTTCAGCTGCACGGGTAATCTTATTTTTTAAGTCGCTAGGAAGTTGATAAGGCAAATTCCCAGTGGCGTTGCGATACTGCCGTTCAATTTCCGATTTTTCTGAGTTTGAGAAGAAAAACATACTTCCTCCTTGTGTGTATTTAGCCTTACTTTGGCCTAAACATCAAGTAAATTGTAGGACATAGTTCCGACAAACGTTTGTCGCTTTTTACTATTAGAATAAAAAAGGCGGCAACCTTTTCGAATAGCTGAGAACCGATCCGAAACGCTGCCGCCTGCCCACCCCGTAAAGGGTGTGCAAAAGACGACTTCGTTTTCGTTTCTCAGCTCGCCGGATATCGGCGGGGCTATGCCAGACGCATAACGCCAAAAACAAGTCCAAAAGCAAATTGTGTACAACTGCCTATATTATAACTTTTTGCACAGGATAAGGGGGATGTTGATAAGAAGGTTTAGTTTTTGTATAGAGAGAATATAGGAGAATTTTATGAAAAATCTTAAAAAGCCGTTAAAAATAGGGATTTTGATTTCCTGTTGCCGTTCCTACAAACATCCCCAAAATGAATTTGAAGAAATGGGGTATGTGGAGCGAAAGATTGTATATTCTTGGGAAGATATACCAAAAACCCATATTGTGAAAATGAATTTAGATCCTATGAGGTGTTTCAAGTTTTACCGGATTTTGTATTAGCATCTGGTTGTGAGGTTAAAGATTACGATGAGTGCAGTACAATTCATGGTAAGATTTTTATGTTTCCAAAACAAAAAGATGAATTGTATTTTGATAAGAAAATTCTAATACCTTCTCATGGATACTGTTCCGTATATGCCGGGGTTTATCAATATGAGAGTAAAAATGATATCAAGCATACAATTCCTGTTTTGTTGTTTTTACCGCGAACTATTTATAAAGGTCAGTTAGAAAATATTGAAAAAACACGAGAAGAAAGTCAGAAATCTTTATAATTTGGATCCTGCAAAATTCGCAGTTAGAGAAAAAGGCCCGAAATGGGCCTTTTTTGCGCTCATCTAAAAGCACTCTAAGACCTGGACAGATAAAAATGGGCGTAAAACTCCGACGAGAGAGGGAAAAACTACCCAACAAAAAAGGCACCTTTTGCAAGATGCCTTTTTAAATGGTGGACCGGAAGGGACTCGAACCCCTGACCTCCTGCGTGTAAAGCAGGCGCTCTACCAACTAAGCTACCGATCCGTAAAATTTTGCACTACTAAAAGCGATACTTTAATTATATCAAATTCACTTTGACTTGCACAATAGGATGTCTCTGTTTGTGATATTATTTGTCGCTTTTTTCGTCGCTGGTACCGCAAGCGCAAGGCGTTTCTACTTGCGGTGTGGTGCGTGCCCACTCCTCAGCTTCCGGCCCCCATTTGGCGCGTACGGCATCCGGCAATTTATAAAGCAAGCTTACACATTTAGCCGATACTGTGCCATCGGGCAAAATAATCTCGCCCTCTACTTGCGCGCGCGAAGTGCCGCCTTTTATCAATCTTCCTACGGCACGCAATGGTGTGTTGGTGGGCGTGTTATGTTTGTACGTTACTTCCATTTTGAGCGTAACCATTAAATTGTTAAAGTTGTTGTTAAGTAATACCGCGCGTCCGGAAGTTTCGTCCAAAATCGTGGCGATAATGCCCCCATGCACGGTCCCCGGATAGGAACAATAATTGTCCCCCAAGGTAAAAGTAGTTTCTACTTGTTGTTTTTCGTCGTCGTTAAACCACTCCAAGTGCAGGCCGAAAGGATTGTTTTTCCCGCAGGCGAAACAATTTAAAGAAGTCGGTTGGCGTAATTTTTTCATAACTCCTCCTACTTACATTATACTTTTTTGCTAAACTAAACTTATGAGTATGGAAATAGAATTTAAATGGGATGCTAACGTTCCGCGTGCCTTTTATAAGATGCAACGCGCCGTGAGATTATCGGGCGCGCGTGTTTTATCTACGCAAAATTGGAACATAACCGATGTGTATTTGGATGCTCCCGCGCGTGATTTTGAAAAACAAAAAGTCGCATTTCGCGTGCGTTGTTCAAATCAAAACTGGGAAGCCACCTTTAAAACCCGTACCGAAATTGTTAACGGCAAAGCCGTCCGGCGCGAAGAAACACTTCCACTTCCGGGGGTAAGAAATTTACAAGAAGCACTAGAATTTTTGCACCGTAAAAAAATGTGGAAGGGACTTTGTGTGAAAAATTTACAACCGCTTTTTGTGTTGAAAAACCGTCGGAAAACTCAGCTAATCATTTTTCACAACACACAAGCCGAAGTGGCATACGATACCTGTGAAATTGGGGTATGCGGGCGGAAGGTCTCTTTCAAAGAAATTGAAATGGAACTAAAAAAAGGCTCGCAAGCAACGTTTGAAAAATTAGGGGAAGTTTTGCAAATCGGTCTTCAAAAAGCACACGTGTCAAAAGTAAAAACTGCATTTGCGTTATTAAATCTGTGGGGGAAAAGATGACAGTGGCCTTGGCACTGATTTTTACTTTAATTGCTCCCGGCAGCGGGCACGTTTTGACGGGAAATTGTGCACAGGGGATTGTGATAGGCGTGCTATTTGCCCTCGGTAAAAATGCGCTGTTGCCGCTTAGCTTGCGCATTTTTCATGTGCAAACTTTAAAACGTACCTTGCAAGCATTTTATGTTTGCAATTGGTGTTATATCGCGCTTATTTTTTATGCTGTGGCAAGTGCGTTTTGGTGTGCCTTAAAAGCAAGGGAACAATGTTTGGGGCCCGCTGTTTTAGTGGCACTTATGATAATTTTGGTGCAAAAAAATACGCGAAGTAAAATTATTTTTACGGCGCTTTGCGGACGTGCAGGCATGTGGGAGATTTTGCAAAAAATGCGCAAATCTCCGACGGAGAAAAAATAAACCGGTTTGTTTGAGACGGCTAAAAAATACGCCTGCTTTTTTAGGAAGAAATTTTTTAAGACGGAAAAAAAGTTGCATTTTGTAAAAATTTGTGCTATCATTTTCTTGAAGTTTAAAACTAGTTGTCTTAGGAGAATAACATGGCCGTTAAAAAAACCGTGAAAAAAGTAACGAAGAAAGTAGCCGCTAAAAAACCGGCTAAAAAAGCCTGTGCTAAGAAAACTTGCAAAAAGGCTTGTGCGAAAAAAGTAACCGTGAAAAAAGCCGCTGTTAAAAAAACAGCCAAAAAAGTAACCAAGAAACCGGCAAAAAAAGTAACCAAAAAAGTTGCTAAAAAACCGGCTAAAAAAGTAGCAAAAAAGAAATAATTTAGTACCAACAAAAAACACCGCCCGGCGGATAGCCGGGCGGTGTTTTGTTGTGTCCGTTTGTTGTTTATGCTTGACAGTATTTCTAAAAAAGGTATACTAAAAAGTAGTATTTAAAAAAGGAGGTTTCTATGAAGAAACTATTTGTATTAGCCGGATTCGTCTGTGTGTTAGCCGTTTTTGCCCAGGCGAAAAACAAAGCTACGGAACCGTGCCACGCCATACAAACGCTGGTGCAACAATCAGGGTTAACTATCTCTGAAAATGTATACAATCTGTGTGCGAAAGCCGGGGTTACTATGCCGAAAACCGCCATGCATCCCAAATCGGGTTCTACTTCTAACAATGGTGGGGGGCAATCGAATAACTATGCGTGGAGCAATGACGACACGCAAGTCAGCCATTATACTGATTATCAAAGAGCTATGGATGATTATCGGAACTGGTATTATTCCCATGGCGCTTGGCATTGCAAAGAAGGTGATACGACGGGAGGATCTTGTGTTTGGTCTCATGGGGATTTGAATTCACAAGAAGCCCAAGAGTTGATTCAAAAAATGAAAGAAACCTATAGTACCTGGTCCAGATACATAGAAGACAATTATTATGATGGTACGGATGAAGGTAAGCAAATGTTAGGTGATTATTTTAAATCCGAACATTATGAAACTAACTTGCCGGCTCCCACTTGGTCAAGCGGTGGCGTAGCCGGATCGTATACAGCCGGGCAAAGTGGTTCGGGCGGTAATGAACCCGTGCAAGAAGCAGCAGCTGCGGCGGCCCCTTAAGTAATATACTAAGCGATTATAAAACACGGATAGATTTTTCTATCCGTGTTTTATAATGTCTTAATTTTGTAAACAAAAAAATCCCCCCGGATGGTAGTAGGTCCGGGGGGATGCTTTAAAACGCAGCTGTAGGAATCAAAGGAGAATTAAATAACTGCGTTTTTAGCAATACTTTCCAGCACGCGGAAGGCTTTTTCTACCCAAGTTAGGCTGAGCCATTCATACGGGCCGTGCGGGTTTTCATACCCGGCAAAAATATTAGGCGTCGGTAGGCCGCGCAGAGAAAGCTGCGCACCATCCGTTCCGCCGCGGGCTTGGGTTAAGCGGTAAGGGATGTTATTTTCTTTTAGCGCTTCTTCCAACAGTTCCATGGCTTGCGGATGTTCCCGCAGCACATCGCGCATATTACGGTATTGTTTTTTAAATTCTATTTCCATTTTGGCAGCCGGATATTTGGCGCGTTTTTCGTCTATTAAGTGCAGCAAGTCCTGTTTAAACTGTTCAAATTTAGCCAGGTCATGTTCGCGCACAATACCCTGAATTTCCGCCTTTTCCAATCCGCCGGTGATATCTTTGAATAAAATAAATCCGTCTTCGCCGTCGGTCGTTTCGGGCAATTTATCGGTCGGCCAAGAAGAAATAATATCGGCCGCAATGCGTACCGGGTTAGCCATGAAACCTTTGGCCGAACCGGGGTGACACGACTTGCCGGTAATTTTTATTACAAAACCGTCGGCGTTAAAATTGCCGCAGTCAATGTCGCCCAGCAAAGCTCCGTCTATGGTGTAAGCAAAATCGGCGGCAAACCGTTCCACATCAAAATAGTTAATACCGGTACCGATTTCTTCGTCAATGGTAAAAGCGGCTTTTAACGGGCCGTGTTTAATTTCCGGATGTTCTTTAAAATATTCGGCCAGCGACATAATAATCGCAATCCCTATTTTATCGTCACCGGCCAAAATAGAATTACCGTCTGCGGTGACGATATCGTCTCCGATACATAATTTCAAATTCGGGGCAGTTTGGGGGGAGAGAAACATTTTCTTTTCGGCGTTGATGGTTAGTGTGCCGCCGTCGTATTTTTCGTGCAATACCGGGTGGATATTCGCTCCGTTAAAATCACATACCGTATCCAAGTGGGCAAACAACCCGATGACGGGGGCTTTTTTATCTGTATTAGCCGGTAATAAGCCGGTCACAAAGCCGTATTCGTCTACTTCCACCTCTTGAAAACCGACTTGTTGCATTTCAGCCGCTAACGTGTGAGCGAACGAAATCTGGGTGGAAGTACTGGGGACGGAGGTGCTTTCCGGGTCGCTGGTGGTATCTACCGCGATATAACGTACAAAACGATCATAAATTTTTTTCTGTAACGAATTCATGTTTTCTCCCAATTAATACTCTTTTTATTATACAATTATTTGAGCAGGTATTTCTTCGGAGGTTTTTATGAAAAAAATTTTAGGGGTGTTGTTGATGCTTTGTTTACTGGGCGGATGTGCCAGTGTAAAAGAAGCGCAAAATTTGGCGAATTGTAAGTTTGCCCTTCGTAATGTGGAACTGACTGATTATAATTTAACGTCGCTTGGCTTCACGGTAGTGATAGCTATTACCAATTTAAATAAGAAGCATCCGGCCACACTCAAGCGCTTTGAAGGGGTACTAACGGTAAATGAAGAACATATGGCGAACGTTACTTTAAAAGATATCCGCATTGAACCTAATTCGGTTAAAAATGCCAAAGCAAAATTTGTAGTACCTATGTCCACGTTCAGTAACAAACTCCTGGGGTTAATCAGCATGAACAGCGGCACGCTGGATTACCATTTAACCGGCACTATGTATTTTGAAGGCCCGCTTGGGACGGAAATTCCATTACCGGTAGATATCGGGCGTTTCGGCAACGGCCGGGACTAAATTTCACTTCACTACGCCGTGTACAAGCAATCCTCCGGCTATTCCCGGGGGTTTAGTGATACAATAAAAAAGCCCCTCTTGCGAGGGGCTTTTTACTGCTGTAAAAAACTTATTTGGTAGGAGAAGCGGCTTCCTTTTTCCAGGTGGTGGCGATACAAATCATAGCAATCACACACGCGTAGATGCAGGAAAGATACACCCCTTTCCAACCGTAGGTTTCGCTAATGTAGGCGGCGCCTTTACTGGAAAGCATGGCTCCGAAATAACCGAACATTCCGGTGAACCCACACGCGGCAGCGGCAGCTTTTTGTACCGTTACGCGCGAGGCCTGCACCCCGCCGGCTAAGTTTTGCGGACCGTCTACAAAGAAGCCGATAAAGGCCGCTAATACGGCGGTAGTCCAGAAAGCGTTGGGGTCAGCCAGTTTGTAGAAACCCCAGCAGCTAGCCGCCAAAATAATCAAGTAAATGATGTTCATTTGTGTGCAGCGCCCGCCAAACCAGCGGTCTGCCAAATACCCGGCTACGATACCGCCCGGCATGCCCAAGAACGGCATGGCCGACGCGGCAGAAGCGGCTAACGCTTCGGGGAAACCCCGGTCTTGGTTTAAGAAAGTGGTGGCCCAGTCCAACGTGGCAAAACGCACATAGTAAATAAATACGTACGAAATAGCCAACGCCCACAAGAAAGGGTTGGTCATTACATATTTAATAACAATTTGGAATTGCGAGATATCTTCTTTATCCTGTTTTACCGGCATAACGTCGTTGCGGTAAATTTCAATGGGCGGCAAGCCAACGGAAGTCGGGATGTCGGTCATATAAGAAAGCATAAAGAAACCGTACGCAATACCCATAGCCGCCGGAACGAGGAAGGCCGCTTGCCAGCTGCATTTCAAGTAAAGTAATAAGGAGATGAGTTGCGCTACAAAAAACGCGCCAAAGGTGTGAGAAGAAGACCACAATGTCCATTTGGTGGCTCTTTCAGAGGGGGAGAACCAGTGTACGAGCCCTTTGGCTACCGGTGGGAAACCCATAGATTGAGCCATCCCGTTTAAGCCCCATAGAAAAGCCGCTAAAGCGGTCATAGATACCGGCACCATATATTGAATTTGCGGTAAGAAGGCAAACAAGATATTGATAACAGAAGAGGAAATCAACCCCAGTGCCATAATAGAACGTATGTTGCATTTGTCGGCGATAGTACCGCTTAAAAATTTACCGATACCGTACGTTAAATAAATCACAAAACCGATGGTACCCAATTGTTCTATGGTAAATACGCCGTTGTTAATTAAAGTCGGCTTAATGATATCTAAGTTTTTGCGGGTGAAGTAGAAAAGCGCATACCCGAAATACATGGAGAAGAACATCTTAATACGCCACGAACGATACAACCGTTTGATTTCTTGTTCGTCCGTCAGCGGCGTAGCATCCGGCAACGGTTTGAACCAATCTAGTATTTTAGACAACATACAATCTCCTATTTTTTAGGAGGATGTTTCCTTTCCCCGCGGGAAATAACTATCCGCAGTGTAAGGGAAATATCTTCCCAAGTTTTTTGTAAAACAGTAAGACCCCTTTATTGTAACAAAAATACGGTTTTTTGTGTAGCCCGTTTTTTATACGTCGGTAAAAGCGCGGTGGCAGGTATTACCAATCGGTTTCTTTGCCGGTGGCGCTGGTGGGAATCATTTCGCCAAAGGTAAATGTGCGCGGGATTTCGTGGGTGGTAAGTTTTTTGCTAAGGTACGTATGAATTTCCCCGATTTGTTCCGGGCCGTACCCCTCATTGAGCACAATAAATGCTTTTAGACGGTCTCCTTCGTCCGGGCGCATCAGCCGTACGCGGCATGCTTTTACCGCCGGATGGGAGGCAAGTTCCTCTTCGGTCCGTTTGGGATAAACGGTCATCCCGGCAATTTTAACGCTTGCGTCCAGCCGGGCCGTGGGGTATAAAAAGCGTTCGTTTTTAACAACGGCATGGTCCGGCAAGCGTTGCCAAAAATTCACATGTGCCCGTCTTAAAAGCGGTTCTTTTTCTTTGAGTGAAATATCCCAAAACGGTAAAATTTCAAACATGGTGTTAGCTTTTTCCCGCCAGGCCACGCAGCCGGTTTTGGTAGACCCGTATATTTCTATAAACCGCTCGGCCCCGGCGTTTAGCAGCCCGTTAATGGTTTCATCCGGGCATAGTTGGGTGGAAGAAAGTACCTGCACTCCGGCCGGGAAATGATTGGCGCCGCGCAGCCAGTATTTCCAGAAAAGCGGAAACCCAACTACCAGATCTCCGTGCTGCAAAAGCGTTTGCCACGATTGCATCGGTAAGGGTGGCAAAGTAACAACCGGTATTTGCAAAGCGTGCGGCATAATCAGCGAAAACATAAAACCGTAGAAATAATTGGTGGGGACGAGCGAAACGATCCGCTTGGTTTGCTTAAATAACGGGATAAGCGCGCGGGATTCTTCCCAGGTCATATTCGCTGTATGGGTGTAGATTTTGGGCGCCCCGGACACGTCTTGCACGAAGAAGCTGATTTGCTGGTTTTTTAAATACGAAGCATACGCATAATCGGTCATGCGCTCAAAGGAAGAAAAACTGCGCATCATATATCCAAAAATAAGGGCCGCTTTTTCCTCGCAAATTTGTTTAATTTCCGTCGGTAATGTTTCCCATATATTATCGTTTCCTGTATCAAATACCGCCAAAGAGTCCGTCTGTCCGGTAGCAAGTTCGGTGCGGAACAGGTCGTTTAAAATGTGGGAAATATCGCTGCGGTTTAACATATTTTTACCTTATCCGGTTGCTTTCCACAAATTCGGCCAGGGTAGTTAAATTTTTAAAAGAATCCCAACCTTGTTGTATGCTTTCCAAGGAAATGCCGTATCTTTTTTGCAGCAGTAAGCACAGTTCCATGGCGTCAATGCTGTCCAGCCCGAGGCCCTGTTTGGTAAATAACGGGTCTTCGGCCCCTACACGACCGATATCCAAGCCTCCTAAGTTAATACCCGAGGCTAAGAGGGCTTTTAATTCAGCGATAATGGGCTGCATACGATATTCCTTTTATAGATATTTTATATAAAATCGGGCGGGTTAGTCTATGGGGTAAATCAAGTTTGTAAAAGGGGTTTAAATAACATAAAATTTATATATGTCTATACACGTACGGGCTCCTCGCTTGAGTAAAAAATGGATGATATTTTCGGTTACTGCCAACGGGACGTTTA
Organism: Elusimicrobiaceae bacterium; assembly: GCA_017646765.1. Taxonomy (GTDB): domain Bacteria; phylum Elusimicrobiota; class Elusimicrobia; order Elusimicrobiales; family Elusimicrobiaceae; genus Avelusimicrobium. The sequence goes on from JAGCMD010000095.1 coordinate 22,085, forward strand.
TGTCTACCTTGTCGGCGGGCATTGTGAATATCGCTTTGCCGACCATGTCACAGCAGTTTGGGGTGTCGTTGGAAAGTATACAGTTGGTAGTAAGTTTGTATTTGCTCGTGCTGACGTGCTTATTGCCGGTGTTTGGTAAACTTAGCGACCGTTACAGCCGCATGTGGATGTATCTGTGCGGGTTTATTACCTTTGGATTGGGGGCATTGTTTGGAGCCCTGGCCACCTCACTGGCAACTATGTTGTTGGCCCGTGCCGTGCAAGGAATAGGCTCTTCGGCTATGATGGCCACTTCGCAGGCACTTATTGCGCAGGTGTTTCACGGGGCTTCACGCGGTAAAGCGTTTGGCGCTATCGGGGCGGTGGTAGCGTGCGGGTCGCTGGCCGGGCCGGCTATCGGGGGAGCACTTATTCAGGCGTGGGGGTGGCGGTCTATTTTTTGGCTGACGATTCCTATTTGTATTTTGGGCGTCTGGCGGGGTATTTATTTAATTCCGCGTTTTAAAGGAAACAAGCGTTTAAAAATAGATTATTTAGGGGCGGCTTATTACACGATTACAAGTTTTTCCTTTTTGTACGCACTCAATACGGCCGTTGATAAAGGATGGAATCATCCGCTGATTTTAAGTTTATTTGCGGTGTCTTTGGTATTTTCGTATTTGTTTTTCCGGCGGGAACATACCAGCCCGCAACCGTTTATCGGCGTGCGTATTTTTAAAATTCCGGCAATTTCGTACGGCTATGCGGTAGCCGTTTTAGGGTTTACGGCGTTGTTTACCAACTCAGTATTGTTACCTTTCTATTTGGCGGATATCATGCATTTAGATCCCATCCATATCGGGCTGCTTGTGTTGCCCTTTCCTATTACGTTGGCTGTGTCCTCTGCGGTAGCCGGAGTGCTTAGTGCGCGTTGGCCGGCGCGTATTTTAACAACGGTGGGCTTTGGTATTTTGCTGGTGTCCATTTTATTGTTTGCCTTTATCGGCACGTCGCCCAGTTTTTCTTACATTGTGCTGGCCCAACTAATTATGGGCGTGGGCAGCGGTACGTTTCAGGTACCTAATAATAATACCGTTATCAGTGCTGCCCCGAAAGGTGAGTTGGGGGTGGTGGCCAGCGTCAACGCCCTTTGCCGCAACATAGGTACAATTTTAGGTATTGCACTTTCGGTGGTGTTTTTTGTGATGGTGCAACGCTTTTGGATTTCCCGCGGTGCGGGCGCGCAAATGGCATTTATTACGGGGTATCAGGCCGCTATGCTTTTTGGAGCGTTATGTTGCGTGGCGGGGGGAATTTTATCCGCCAAGAGATAGCAAAAATTTTCTGCTATAATAAAGTATTAACTGGAGAGGAACCTATATGAAAGGAATTATATTGGCAGGTGGTGCGGGAACGCGGCTTTATCCGGCCTCAAGCCCGATTTCAAAAATTTTATTACCCGTTTACGATAAGCCCATGATTTATTATCCGCTTTCGGTATTGATGCAAGCGGGTATACGTGAAATTTTAATTATTACCAATCCAGAAGATGATGCCAATTTTCGCAAATTGCTCGGCGACGGTAGCAGATGGGGAATTTCTGTTTCCTATAAAATCCAACACGAAAAACGCGGCATTGCGGATGCTTTTTTGCTGGGTGAAGAATTTATCGGTTCTGACGCGTGTGCGTTAATTCTAGGCGATAATTTATTCTACGGCAACGGATTTGAAAGTTTACTCAAACGCGCCTGTGAAAACAAAAAAGGCGCGACGGTATTTGCCTATGAAGTGGGGGATCCGCACCGCTTTGGCGTGGTGGAATTTGACGCGCAAGGCCGGGCGGTATCACTGGAAGAAAAACCGGCTGCCCCCAAAAGCCGCTTTGCGGTAACCGGGTTGTATTTTTATGATAATAACGTCGTAAAATACGCCAAAGAATTAACGCCGTCCGCCCGCGGTGAATTAGAAATTACCGATTTAAATAAACGTTATTTGCAAGAGAATAATTTGCACGTTCTTACGCTTGAGCGCGGTTTTGCCTGGCTGGATACCGGCACGCACGAAAGTGTGTTGGAGGCGGCGAATTTTGTGCACAGTATGCAAGTCAATCAAGGCGTGGAAATTGCCTGCCTGGAAGAAATTGCACTGACAAAAGGGTTTATTACCGAGCAAGAACTTAAAGCACAACTGGCTACATTGCCCGACAATGTGTATTACAATTTTGTGCGCAGCTTGGTTTCCCAAAAATAGTTTTAGGATAGTTGATTAATAAACAAGGCGGCAAAAAATTTGCCGCCTTGTTTGCTGTAAGCGGGGGGAAAATAAATTATTGGGGTTGGGTTTTCTCCCCCATAATCCAGGCGGCCATCCAATAAATCAGCACGCCGTTCCCCAAGAAATCAAATATGGCAAAACCGTCATAAATTAGGTTGATTGTTAAGATGTTTTCCGGGGGAATATGAGCTGTTAAAGGTTGTACTAATACAAAGGGAATAAGAAAGAGTATGGTTCTGCCAATGAGCCACGCCAAACCCTTTCCCCAATGTTGTGAGATGCCCAGATACCCGTTCCGGGTACTGCGATTTTCCCATACAGACAAAGCAAATGGAAATAACGCCACAACAGTAACCAGATATTTCAAAGAGAGATGTAGGATGGAGACAATGGATTTATATTGGGAGTATTGAACAATGGTTATTTGGTTGCTGTCTATGGCCGCAATTCCCCAAATTGAAAGAAGATACTTGCCCATAAGGACTACAGTAACCAATAAGAGTAAACTGCCCCAAAAAAACCATGGTCGGCTCGTTTTGGCGTCTATTTTTACTTTTCCTGCCCAATAAATAAAAAATCCAAAAGACAAAGTAATAGGGAACACGAGCAAGCATGAAAACACGGTAATTATTGAAATAAACCAATTATTGTCATAGAGGTTTGCGGGTAAGATTTTTAGCCAGAGTAATGACGTATACTCAAACATTTTAATAAGAATCACTCCCAGCACCAGGGCTAACCATTTCCATTTATCCCGCTTAATCATTTCACATATTTGTTTAAACATGAGCATTTTTTCTCCTTTTTTGTGTGTAGCTCTATTATAACACAAAAGGGGGGGGAGAAGCTCATTTTTTTCTCCCCTTTTTATTCCCCCGATATTCTTTCTTCCCCCCACTACGCTCCCTGATTAAAGGGGGCGTTTTTTCTGCCTATTTTAAGGTAACAGGGGGGTGTTTTTTCGCACCCTTCGTTGCCACAAGCTAACAGCCCGGATCTCTGGCCTATATGCTAAGCTACATCTGCCCGCTGGGCCGCGGTCTTGGTCTGTTCCGCTGTAAAACTTGTCCTTGGCTTTACCCCAACTCTCTTGTTTGTGTTTTCCCGGACCTACCCAAAATCAGCCTGCTCCAAGCCGGTTTCCGGCATATCCCTACTACCCCTCTTTAGCTTGAAAATGATTTTATAATGATTTATAACTCTTTTTGTTTATAAACAATAAAAAAGCTTAAAATATAATGACTTTCAAAAACGCCTATTTTATTTTTCCCCATATCCCAGGTACCCTAAAAACGTTCTGGGGCATTTTAGGAGTTTTGGCAAAAAATGCAAAATCAACATAAAATTTGCATTTTTAGGGGAAATTTATAAGCAAAAAATCAGACCATATTTTGATATATAATTTGTAAAAAAACACACTGTTTTCCGGAAAACTTTTTGTTGCACGAGTGCTGGAAAACAAAATCTATAAAATGTATAAATTTGTATAGAAAAGTATTTATAATTTAAGTATAAATAAAAAATATATAATATTATATATAGGATGTTTTTTTATTCGGAAATACCTACTTTAATTAACATAATAAAAATTATCGTTAGTAATATAAACCTGTCAAATAGTCCCCCCTTTTCCACTAAAAACAGGGGCTTTGATGTTAACAAGCTGCCAGTTTGTTGATTTTTATTTAAAATTCAAAATATCTAATTCCATAACTTAGATTTTTATATATAAATTGGGAATTATAAAAAATGAAATCTTGTGATATTAACTAACCTGTTTGGGGGAGTTTTTGGTTTGCAAAAATGGGGAAATTGTAGAAGTTCTCTCCCCCCTTTGATGAGGCATGATGCTATTGGGGAACTTGTTGAGGCAATGTATTTAAATGCTTATAAAAGCCCTTCCGCTTTCTTTTGGGCCAACACGAAGGCGTGGGCTTGCCCGGCTGGAGTTAACTTATACAAACGGCTGCGTTTGATTCCCTCGCATTGTAAATAGCCTAGGGATAGGGCGGGGGCAAGCACACGGTCCAGGCGGGGAATTGTAAAACCGGATTTCTCCAGGGCGCCGGATAGCCACAGCGCGCTGGCGCCTGCTTTGCCTAGCAACGCTTCCCGTCCGGATAGAATAAGCAGGGCGGCTTGGTCGGCAGCTAAGTGCAGCTTTCGTCTTAGAAAAAGAGACTCCCCCTCTTGTTTGAGTAGTTGTTCCCATAGGCGGCTGTTGTAGACCGGGGGTATTTGGGTGGGGGCCCACGAGGGGTTTTCTGTCTGTTGGGCAGGTTTGGATTGAGTCGTGTTATTAGCTCGTACGCGTTCCAAGGTGGAGAGATGTCCGATAACGGTTCGGTCTTCCGTAACCCTGTACGCGTTCTGAGCAGCCGGCAGCTGCTTTTTAATAAGTGCTAAAAAATAATCGCGTTGTTTTTCTACAAAATCAAGCGTTCCTTCCGCTTCAAATTCTTCGCCGTTTGCAAATTTAAATCTTATTTTGTGAGTTTCTCCGGTCATGGTTACCCCTGTTTGTTTTTAAGGTGTTTTCCCCAGTTTATCAACTGCCACAAGACATATAATAAAAAAGATTTTGACAAATGTCAATATATGTATTTTAAAGACTTTTTATGTCAAAACGTGTGGAAAAGGCCCGTTCTCAGACGGGGAATAATAAAATCTGCCCGCTAAAAATTGTTTTTATGTGTGAGAATTACACCGTTTTTTATGTCAAAAAATTCTAATATAACAATGCGGCTTAGATTTTCTCCCTCAGGCCTGTGGCGAAAATGAAGGCAAAAGTGTCGGCTTGCCAAAAAACTAAAAATAAGCAAATCCCCCCAAAAATCCATTTCGCAAAATCGCCCCCGATTTTGCGCTGCCGGAAATATCCCCCCGCGCCGGCAAAACTTTAAAAATAGTAAAATAAAATAAATGGCAAACTTTACCCAAACCCTGCTCAAGTGGTATAAAATCAACAAGCGCGATTTACCTTTCCGCGATACGCATGACGCGTACCGGATTTGGCTGTCCGAAATCATTTTTCAGCAGACGCGCATTTCCCAAGGGTTATCCTATTACGAAAAATTTGCCGCAAAATTTCCCACTCCCGCTGCGCTCGCCGCGGCGGACGAGGACGAAGTGTTAAAACTTTGGCAGGGGCTTGGGTATTACTCCCGCGCACGCAATTTGCACGCGGCGGCCAAAAGTATGAAGGGCGTTTTCCCCCGAACTTACGATGGCGTGCGCGCGCTAAAAGGCGTGGGCGACTATACCGCCGCGGCGATTTGTTCCATGGCGTACAATATGCCGTATGCGGTGGTAGACGGAAACGTCTATCGTGTGCTTGCGCGGGTTTTTGGCATAACAACCCCCATAGACAGTACCGAAGGGAAAAAAGAATTTACCGCGCTGGCACAGAAACTTTTAAATAAAAAACACCCCGGTGATTTTAATCAGGCCATGATGGATTTTGGCGCGATGGTTTGTACGCCGCAGGCAGCCAGGTGCGAAGGCTGCCCGTTTATTAAAATCTGCGTGGCACGTCGGCAGAATCGCGTAGATGAACTGCCCGTCAAAGCACAAAAAACAAAAGTGAGCGAGCGGTTTTTCCACTATATATATGTAGAGCAAGGGCCGTTTGTGTGGCTGCACAAGCGCGGTGCGGGCGATATTTGGCAAAATCTGTATGAACTTCCGCTCGTGGAAACGGCTAAAAAAGGCATGCTGAAAAAATCGCCGACGTGGTGCGGCCGCGCGAAATTATCCCCCGTTGGGAGTTCGGTTAAACACGTTTTGTCGCACCGCGTTATCTGGGCGCAATTATATAAGGCAGTTCTTCCCCCCGCCGCTCAAGTGCCGCCGCAGTTTTTGCGCGTAAAAAAATCTTCTTTGGAAAAATACGCCGTGCCGCGTCTGGTGCAAAAACTGTTGGAAAGAATTTAAAGGTTAAATGTTTCCCACTGTTTAACAAAATCTTTTTTGCGGGTAGCCGCAATTTGGAAAGAGTATTGACAAAAATTTTCCCATCTTCTGTAAATATGTTTTTTTCTCAAAAAATGAACATAATAAACCAAGGGTACGCAAGCCGCTGATCCTAAATCATTTACCAGTACTGCCCGGTACGAACTGTTTTGTTTCTCCAGCAAAATATTTTCCGGCCAAATTGACATGGTTACGATTTCATCACTCCATATAGACTCTTTGAGTTTAAGGATGCTTTTATGAATAATAATATCTAGGTTGGAAGTTTTTTTATCTCTTAACCAAACCCCTAAATTGGGATAGGGAAAATTTTTATCAATTTTAACAAGTTCCCATATATACCCTTGTCCATAATTGGTACAAATAGGGCCATAGAATGCCGGCAAAGAATAGGAAGGATGTTTTTTTCTAAAAGGAGTATTTAGATAAAAGATCTCTCGTTTTAAGTCTTTCTCTCCTAATGAGTTATAGGCAATTTTAATACATTTTGTTTTGTCCGAAGGGTGAAGGAAGCATTTTTTGTGGGTTCCTTGTCCGATAAGAGTGTCGTTTGATAAATATAGGATGTTGTTTTGAGAAGGATTTTTCATATATGTACCTCGCTAAAAAGTACGGAATCCTTTTCAAACAGCAAGCCCAAAAAAACGGCTGCATCATGTTGAGCTACTCGACTAACCCAATATAAACAGCCGTAGTTTCTTGCCGTTTTAGACGACAAGAAACATTTAGCACTAGACAATTCAGGGATCAGCTGAAAAGTGTAGTGCTTATAACGACTGTTCTTGGAGTCGAGTAGGCCCCTAGCCTTACAGACTACGAGCGCTTCCTATTTTCATAGGATTCCAAAAACAGAACAAATTGTAGGTCAGGCAGTAAAAACCACCTGACCTATTTATTATAACAGTTTTTTATAGAAGGTATGCGTTTAGTTTTTTATTTCTTTGCCAATACCTGCGTCTTTGGCAATTTTTTTAAGCATGTCGGCAGACGCTTTTAACGCAAGCGCCTCGTTGCCGTCTAAGGAAATCGGCATTTGCAGTTCCACGCCGTTTTTACCTACTACGGCGGGCATGCTTAGCGTAATATCTTCTATGCCGTACGCACCGTGCATTAAATTAGATACGGGAAGAACTGATTTTTCGTCGCGCACAATGGCTTCGCATATTCGTTTAACCGCCATGGCAATTCCGTAGTATGTGGCTTTTTTGCGTGTAATAATTTCGTACGCGCTTTGTTTGACTTCTTCGGCAATTTTCCGCATGTGTTCGTCGTGGTTGTGTACGCCGCGCAAACTGCAAAATTTATGTATCGGCACACCCGCCACATTGGCGGTGCTCCAAACGGCGATTTCGCTGTCGCCGTGTTCGCCGACGATAAACGCGTGCACACTGCGGCTGTCTACGCCTAAATGATTGCCGAGAATCTCGCGAAAGCGTGCCGTATCTAATACCGTACCCGAGCCAATCACACGGTTTTCCGGTAATCCGCTTAATTTAAGCGCGGTGTACGTTAAAATATCTACCGGGTTGGCGACGACGAGTAAAATGCCTTTGTAGTTACGCTTTTTAATTTCCGGGATAATCTGCTTAAAAATAGCGATGTTTTTTTGCACGAGGTCCAAGCGCGTTTCGCCGGGTTTTTGGTTGGCGCCGGCCGTGATAATAATGATAGCGGCGTCTTTAATATCGTCGTATGTTCCGGCGTAAATTTTCATCGGGCGCGCGTATGCCTCGCCGTGGGAAATATCCATGGCTTCGCCCTCGGCTTTGCTCGGGTCCGAGTCCAAAAGTACCATTTCGCTAAAAAGTCCGCTCTGCATCAGCGCAAAGGCACTCGCCGCGCCTACAAACCCGCAGCCGATAACGGCTACTTTGCGGTCGTTAATTTCACAATTTTTCGTCATAGTTTTTCTCCCTTGCGGTATATATTATATGAAAAAATACCCGCCCTTGCGGACGGGTATTTGCATTAAAGTTTTAAGCAACTTAAAACTTATACCCGAAGGTAAAGGCGACCATGTCGCTGCGGCCTTCGGAGTATTTCATAGGTGTGTTGAAAAATTGCGAACTTGCTGTTCCGGTTAAATCTTTGCCGAAGATATGGGCGTAGGCAAAATCCACACTCCATGTATCAGTTTTGTAACCGAAACCACCACTTACGATATGGCGGTCGTCCACCGGTACAAGCGTATCCATCGCTTGTTTGTTAATCGGCGATTTATCAAACACATATCCGGCACGTACGGCCCAATTTTTGTTGATCTTATATTCCGTACCGAAGTTTAAGCGGAAGGTATCTTTATATAATTTTTTGTTGTGGATAGTTGGGGTTGTTTCCGTATCATTGTATTCAATAACGATTTGGTCGTACGCACTCCAGAATGTACCAATGATACCCCCTTCCAATATCCAGTTTTCCGTTGGGCGGAAAGAAACGCCGGTAGAAATACTATCGGGCAAGTTAATAGCACCCACGGCATCTGCGTTTAAAATGTTAGCAGGAGCAATCAAGTTGGCCCCCGTAGAGGTGTGGATATAACCGTCTAAATTTTGTTTGACTTTGGAGCGGTACATCGCACCGATAGCCCATTTTTCAGCCCATTCGGGGCGGTAGGTAAGTGAGAAGTTTCCCCCCCAACTTACACCGGTACCATGAATTTCATAGGTGCTTCCGGCAGGCATAATACCGTTGGAGTTTTGGGTAAAGTCAATCGTCATGGCTTCTAATCCCATAGCCAAAGAAAGTTGTTCATTGGCTTTGACGGCAATAGTAGGTGTGAAAGAGAACGTTTCCAATTTGACTTTGTAAGCCAAATATCCGCCGCCCCATTCTGCGGGGTTTTGTTTTTTATAGGTGCCGCCCAGTCCGTAGCGGGAGAACATACCAAGCCCAAACGAAATATCATCACTCCATTTATGGGTAACGTAGAGGTTAGGTAAGAGCCACGTGTCTTTTTTAAGGGTGCTGGATTGTTCTTGTGGTACAATCGGGTTTGTTCCTACCGTCGTTTTCGCATGCGCTTGTACGGCGGTCATGCCCGCTTGAATTTGCGTACCTTCTAATTCGGTAATGAGGGACGGGTTCGTCGCCAAAGAGGCCGGCTCGGCGTCGCTTGCCATTACGGCTCCACCCATAGCGGTAGAGCGGCCGCTGTATTCATACAGCGCAAATCCCGCACCGAAAGACATTTCGGCAATCAGGAGAGTTCCTACTAATACGGCTAGTTTTTTCATAATTTTTTCCTTATCTTACAAAGATAGAAAAACGGCCCATTTCCCCCCTTACCGGCGGGTAAAACAGGCCGTTTTTTTTATTTCTGAAGTTGTGAGATTTTGTCTTTGGCGAGTGTGCCAAAGTAGGTTTTGGTGTGATTTTCCAAGAGGTATTTGTAATTTTCCAACGCGGCGGCTTTTTGCCCGGCGAGTTCTTGGCTCATGGCCAACGTCAAATACGCCTGCGGCAAAGCAAAGCTTCTGGAATTTTTTTCAATAAAGTTTTTGGCTACGGCAATAGAGCCGTTATAGTCTTTGGTGGCTTGTAAGGCAGCGGCTAACGACAGGGCCGCTACGGTGTTGACCGTTTCGTTAGAAGAATCAACCAATTTCTTATATACTTCAGCCGCTTGCGCATAGTTCTCTTTTGAATATAAAATATCGGCTTTTAATAGTTGGGCATATTCGGCAGCCGGTGTATTTTTAAAATTTTCGGCAACGGCGTCTAATTCTTTAAACCCTTTTTGCTCATCTTGCATAAGAACAAGCTGCGCGTTGTAATACGCCGCCCACGAGCTTTCCGTTAGAGTTTTGCAGTGGTTAACGTAAACAGATACGCCGACAATAACTAAAATTACTGCGGCCAGCGCGATCAGCACGCGCGATTGATGGGCTTTATAAAAACGGACAAGTTTAGATAAACCTTCCGTTAAAAAATCTTTTTCCGCCGGGGCGGTAGTTTGTTTGTTCATACTTATATTATAGTAAATTTAGCGCTTGCGTACACACTAGGCCAAATCTTCCTCGGTCAGTTGGCGGCATTCAATACCGTTTTTTTGTAGGAAGTAGATGCCTTCTTGGCTGCGGTCGTACATATTTTTGTAGAACACTTTTTTAATGCCCGCGCTGACAATTACCTTAGCACAATGCACACAAGGCGACCACGTTACATACACCGTCCCCCCTTGGGTGGCAATGCCGTTTTTGGCAGCAAACGAAATGGCATTTTGTTCGGCGTGCAGTTCGTTTTCAATGGACCATTTGCCGTGTAAATCATAAAACGTGCGGCTGGCCATAAATTCTTCGTAGGAAGGGAATTGATTTTTGTAATCTTTTTCGTACACGGCGCGGAAATTATCTTCACAATGCATTTGCCCGGTAGGGGTTCCGTTAAAGCCAATACTGATGACGCGGTTGTCTTTTACCAGCACCGCGCCGACGTGCAAGCGGCAGCAGGTGGATTGATCGGCCACGAGTTCTGCCATTTTAATAAAAAGTTTATGTTTGTTTTTCATGGGAAATCCTTACCTACTTATTATATTTTGTTTCCGCCGTGTTCTGCAAGCAGGAAACGCTTTACCATTTCTTAAACACAAAAAATACCGCCGCCACCAAACACAAAAAACCCACCAAGTGATTCCACTTAAAACTTTCTTTAAAATAGACGGCGGAAAATCCGGCAAATACAACAAGGGTGATGACTTCTTGCATTACTTTAAGTTGCGTAACGGTAAAATACGCATGCCCCAAACGGTTGGCCGGTACCTGAAAACAATACTCAACAAAGGCAATAGCCCAACTGACAACAATAACCGTTAGCATAGACGCGCTTTTGAATTTTAGGTGGCCGTACCACGCTATGATCATAAAAAGGTTTGCAATACACAGAAGGATAATAGTTTTAAGCATACCCATATTATATATAACTTGGTGGTGGGTGAAAAAGATGTTATCCCGGAAGGTTCTTGTTCGGGGGGTTGAGCATATAAATTTCATAATTGACGTGCGCAATACATCAAGTCATATTTAAGTGCTTTTACGATACCATGCAGCGCGTGTAAATCGTCTAAAAACGGCATAACGTCTTTATCAAATTCATCCGGTAATTGGGCGTGCAGTTTATCTAATTGCGTAAGTAACAGGCCCAGGCGTTTTTCGGCCTCGGCGGCACTCCAAAGGGCATTTGTTAGTTTGTCGGCTGTCATAAATTCTCCCCATAACAGCCAAAAAAACGGCTGTTATACCTGAGCCGAAGAAGTGACCCCAATATAACAGCCGTAGTTTGCCGCTCCGAAGAGCGGCAAACATTGGATATAAACAAGCCGGGTAATTAGTCCGTCTGTGTTTATACCTAAACGGCTGTTTTTGGACTTCTTCGTGCCACAGTTTCCCGTAGCTCGCTGCTTTTGCAGTTCCAAAAACAGAGTAAATTTTTAGCAGGTTTTATTCTGCCTCTTTATTATAACAAATTAATTTATGGCAATAAAAAAGCGGCTTTGCGTGTTCTTATAGTGAGTAGTGAAAAAATACCCCGGGCGTTGGGCCCGGGGTAAAATTGCAAACCAAAAATAACTTAACGGCTTAACCGGGCCACGTCGGCTTCTTTAGATTGGTCGAAAATAAAGTAATAATCAAACCCAAAGAGTTCCGGATCGGTCTTTAAGGCCCAATCGCCGGGAATTGAGCGATATTCGTCTAAGATTTCATTATTCAAGGCCTGCGCGGGGCTATCGTAGGAAGAACCGCGCCATGGTTGTCCGCCCAGCATAAATACGCTGGCAATTTCTTCCTTGGCAATGGTGGGGATATTGGCCAAAGAGGTTTGGGCATTTACCCAACTAAACATGGGGTCGTCTATGTTATAGCGTACCATGTGCGCGGACCCACCGATAAACACGGCTTTCCCTTTTTCTGCTTGGTAAAACGCATCCATAACGGCATAGGCAGTCAGATTACGCACGGCTATATCCGGGCTGGGCCTATCGTAAGCGTAAAATGTAACGTCGCTTCCCGCTTTAAGCAGTAAATATCCTAAATGTAGCCAATGCATAGTGTTGCGTGGTTCCGGGTCGTCAATGTAATAGTTTCTCATTTGTTGCTTACTGTATTCAATGGCATTACGTAGTAACGCGGGTTCGGGCATTTCGTTTAAGTGTTCGCGGATGTATTTCATCGCCAAGTTCCCTTGGAAAGCATATTCCACAAACAGGTACTTAATTTGTTGCTCTTCGGGAACTGTTTGGTTATATTCTAGTAGGTGCTTAACCATTTGCTCAGCGGGATATTGATATGTGTGTAATTCCCCAAGCAAAATAATCCGTGCATCTTGGATGCCGGGCAAGGTGAACGGGTTTACCTCGTTAAGTGAAATTTTGTCATCCGTCTTTTCTACCCGATCTTCCCATTTTTCTCGCAACTCTTGATTGGACAAGCGCGCCGCCGGAACAGTTTGTGAATCATCCCAAGTCCATGACGTGCTTAAGTTGGATTCTGCCAAATTGAACATCCGCTGGGTGGAAGGGATATCCAAAAGTAGAGGAACGTTTTTAATTAACGATTCCAATTTATCGGACGCCCAACGTGCATCTTCCTGAAACATATGATGTTTATAACTCATATCCGTCTCGGAATGTTCCAGTGTGTCGGGACTCTTTTTTAGGCCCGACAAAAAAAGTTTCATTTTTAATTCAAAATCTTCTGCAGGGGGCTGTTTATCCGCCGTAGGCTTTTGCTCTTCAAGAGAAGGAGGATTGATCGCAATGCGGCCCACTTCCGAATTGTTTGGCTTTTGGGCAAACACGTTGGTAGAAAGTAGCCCGAGGACAACGAGTAAAATAGATAAGAGTAGTCGGTTTTTCATATAATTACCCTCCCCCCAAAAATATACTTACAGTATTAGTATAAGGGAACTGCGCAAAAAATCAAGGGTTAAAAAGACCTAGAGACACCTGGGTCTTTGTGCCTAGGCAATAAAAAGGCGCGGGTACGTGTTCTTATAGTGAGTAGTGAAAAAATACCCCGGGCGTTGGGCCCGGGGTAAATAAGTGGAAGAATTAACGGCTTATCCGCGCGACTTCCGGTTCTTTCTGTTGGTCAAACATAAAGAAGTAGTCAAAGCCTAACGAGTTGGGGTCGGTCTTTAAGGCCCAATTCCCGGGGACTCCTTGATACTTGTCCAAAATTGTTTGGATATAGCGCGGGTTGTCGTTACCGTACGAAGAATTTTTCCACTCTTGTCCGCCCAACATAAAGATACTGATAATCTCTTTTGATGGGATTGAAGCGGTGTTGGCAAGAGATTCGTCGGAATTTACCGCATTAAACGGCTCGGCAGGTATGTTGCTGCGCAACATGTGTACCGCCCCTCCGATAAATACGGCTTTACCGGTTTCGTTATCGTAAAATGATTGCATACAGGCCCGGGCCAGCCGGTTTCGCTGTTCTAGTTTTGCGGGCCAATCATAGGCGTACACCTTCACTCCGCTGCCGGATTTGGCCAGTAAATACCCTAAATGTAACCAATGCATAGAATTGCGCGGTTCCGGGTCTTCAACGTAATCTTCGCCCATTTTCTCCTTACTATATGCTATGGCCTGTCGTAATAATTCGGGCTCCGCCATTTCATTTAAGTGGAGGTAAACATACTCCATAGCATAGTTTAACTGGAAGGCATATTCCAAAAACAAAAACTTAATTTTTTTGTTTTCAGGGGCAGTCCGGTTGTATTTCAATAGGTAGGCAACCATTTTTTCGGCCGGGTATTGAAGGGTATGCACCTCACCAAGCAAAACAATACGGGCTTCTTCTACGCCGGGCAAAGTAAACGGATTTACTCTATCCAAGGAAGTCCTGTCTTCTTGGTCATCTAGGCGCGCATCTAATTCTTCGTATAATTGTCCGCTCGGCCTGTGCTGACTAATTTCCGGAAAGTACGTTCTATATTTCAGAAAGTACTCTACCGCGGTGTTAAATAGTTTTTCGGTATCAACTCCCAACCCTGTTAGAGTCGGCGCTATTCGAATATAACCTATTATCTTTGCTTCCCTGAGCGCGTCCTTTTGGGCATCTACTATACCGCGGCGCTGGCTCATCAGTCTATGATGCTCCCAATGAGTCTCCCACATTGTACGTTTATATCCTGGCAAAGGCATAGCCGGGACATCTTCTTCCGGCACTAAAACTTCCGGCTCGTCGTACGAAAGAGGAGGTAGCGTAAATGAGTTCCTGCCCTCAGGGTCTCTATATACAATTGGTTGACGAGTATACTGCTTGCGCCCCTCTGGTCGTGGGGCCATCTCTTTTGGGGCCGCTTCTTTTTGTGCTGCATCAACAGCCGCGTTTACTTGCTGGGCAATATTATTTTTCTCCCGCGAGGAGAGGGAAGGCGTCGGGCCTACCTTGTCAATAGATATTTCGCCGCTGGAGATGCGGCGCGGCTGCACCGGTTGGGCAAACGCAGCCGTTGCCAGTGCGCATAAAGTGAGTAACAGTAAATAGGAACATAGTCGGTTTTTCATATAATTACCCTCCCCCCAAAAATATACTTACAGTATTAGTATAAGGGAACTGCGCAAAAAATCAAGGGTTAAAAA
>JAGCMD010000007.1 GCA_017646765.1 Elusimicrobiaceae bacterium
CTCATTTGTGGGTTAAACAAAATACGTGTATCTAATACAAGCCGCGGCTGCTCGCCCAACCGGTACCCGTGGCTAGCCGCTACGCGCGCTAAAATTTGGCTGACATAAGCATTTACTTGTTGGGCACGTTGGGCATTGGTGGCATTGATAAGTAGTTGAATAGGTTTATTTTGCCGCTCTAAAGCATATTCAAATCCTTCTGCGGGGGCCACCAATACCGCTTCTGCCTTGTAAGTTGTAAGTAGTGCGGCAGGGTCAGCCACATTAGTCCCGTCTATATGACGCACTTGCTTAAACCAATGGGAAGCAACTGCCCGCGTTTGCACTTCCCGTGCAATCGCAGAGGGTTTACTGACAACGACCATTTCTATATTTTTTACTTCACTGGTTAGCGCAAGCCCGAACATGGTTAATTGGACTATAGGAACAAAAAAGATGGCCACAATCATTTTAGGATCACGGAAGATTTGAACAAATTCTTTGCGAATTAGCCCTCTTACAATGCGTTTGTGTATCATGGTTCTACATCCGTTTTAAAATTTCGTATGGCTAGTGTAATCATTCCTATCATAAACAAAAATAGCGCAATAAAAGGAATCAGCAGACCACGTAGTCCCGCCCCACTTAAAAATAAGGCACGGCTGATTTGTAAAAACCACCGTTGCGGGAATAACATGGTTACATATTGAAAGAAGGCGGGCATATTTTCAATAGGGAAAATAAATCCCGAAAACATAAAAGAAGGGAGCAACCCTATTGCAAACCCAAACTGGATGGCGGATTGTTGTTGGCGCGTCATGACCGATATAAGCAGCCCCAACGCCAGCGCTCCCATAATATAAAACAAACAAGCCGTTAAATAGAGCATAAAACTGCCACGAAACGGAATATGGAACACCAATAGTGCCAGCGCAAATACAAGCAGTACATCAAAAAAAGTGAGTACAAAATAAGGCAGCAACTTGCCGACTACAATTTCCAACGGACGTAGCGGCGTAGAAAGCAGCAATTCCATAGATCCGTTTTCCCATTCCCGCGCTACTGTCAGGGCAGTTAAAATAATAGCCAAAAATCCAATGATAACGGTACTCAGTGCCGGAACAATAAACCAACGGCTGTTAAGTTCCGGGTTAAACAAATAGCGCGTGCGGATCGCTGCAGCAGGCGGCTCATGCGAAGATAAAAGAGATTGCTGGGTGGCTTGTACAATACCTTGCATATAGGTAGAGGCCAAGGCGGCCATCGTATTATCTGTACCGTCTATCAAAAGTTGCGCGCGGGCGATCTCTCCATTTATAAAGGCGGTATGAAATCCGGGCGGAACAATCAATAATCCGCGCATATGGTTTTGTTGGAGTTGCAAATCCGCCTCCGCCGGAGCATGTGCGGCAATAATGTCAAAATATCCGGCCGCACTGGCTTGTGTTAAAAGTTCACGGGAGGAGTGGCTTTGATCATTATCGCGCACGGTAAGCGGAATATGATGATAATCCAGGTTAATCACAAACCCGAAAAATACCACAAACACCATAGGGAGCACCAACGCCACCGATAACGTAAAGATATCACGTTTAATGTGCTTTGCCTCTTTGCTGGCAATGGCCATAATATGTTTAACTAAGGTGTTCATTTCGCCCCCGATATGGCTTTTAAAAAAACGTCATCAAGCGTAGGGTCTACCGCGCGCGTGGTAAAATCGGCACGATGCTGTTGGCAATATTTTTCAAATGCCGTGTTATCTGTAACATTTACACGTAATTTACTGCCAAAAACGGATACTTCCCCCAAAGATAAACCACGCATTTCTTGAGAGATAATTTGTTGATTACCTTGCGTAAAAGTAAGTTCCACGGGTTTTTGCGGAAAATAGGTTTTCTTTAAATTATCGGGAGTGTCTGTCGCCAAAATATGCCCGCGCTCCATGAGCACAATGCGATGGCAATACTCGGCCTCGTCCATATAGTGCGTGGTAACAAATATCGTTTTACCTTGCGAAGATAAACGGCGAATGAGTTCCCAAAATGCTTGGCGCGTTTGCGGGGAAGTACCGGCTGTCGGCTCGTCTAAAAAGATAATTTTCGGATCGTGCAAAATAGAGGCCGCCAACGCAATCATCTGTTTGGTACCGCCCGAAAGTTGCCGCACGGGCCCTTTCGGAACGTTTGTAAGCCCGATAAATGCGAATAATTCATCCCTGCGTTGGTTAATTTGGGGCTGAGATAATTCATACAAACTGCCCGCAATATCCATGTTTTCTTTTACCGTTAAATCCGGATATAGCGTGAATTTTTGAGACATGTACCCAATATGCGGCTTAAGTACCGCGGTAGAAGCGGCCACATCAGTTCCGTTGACAAACACTTGCCCGGATGTCGGATTTAAAATACCGCATAAGGTGCGTATGGTGGTTGTTTTTCCGGCGCCGTTAGCACCTAAAAAGCCAAAAATCTCTCCGCGCAGGACCTCAAAGGAAATATCGTTTACTGCTTTAAAATCTCCAAACGCAATGACCAGATTTTTTACTTGTATAATCGTATCACTCATGTTTCAAAAATAGTTCTGCAAAATTTGTAACGTGTAAATTTTCCATGACGCTTTGCGGTTGGCCGTTGGCAAGCAATTTTCCGTCTTGCAGCACATGTACCTTGGCGCAACGTTCTGCCTCGTCCATATAAGACGTGCTTAAGATAACGGTCATTTCCGGCCCCGCCACATTATAAACAATATCCCATAACTCTTGGCGGGAAACGGGATCTACCCCGATAGTCGGTTCATCTAGCAGCAAAAGCGCAGGGCGGTTTAACAGCACGCTCATAAGGCCTAATTTCTTATACATGCCGCCGGATAATTTCCCGGCTGGACGGTCTTTAAAAGGGGCCATGCCGGTAGCGGCCAATAACTGCTCGGCCCGTTTGTTAAAATCTTTTTCGTCTAAATCGTATAAATCGCGGAAAAACTCTAAATGCTCCCACACGCTTAAATCGGGGTATAGGCTGGGTTCTTGCGGAAAATATCCGGTTCGGCTTATGGCTTCTTGCGCCGGGCATGCCTTGTCACGATAGGTAAAAC
>JAGCMD010000008.1 GCA_017646765.1 Elusimicrobiaceae bacterium
AAAGATTTCCCGCCCAAGGGCACCACAAAAAGCACTCAAAATGGGAAATTTTTCAAACTCGCTTTCGCTCAAACATGAAAAATTTCTTCCCCATTTTGACGCTTTTTGTAAACGGTGCTAACGGGCGGGATAAACAGCCAAAAATTAAGCGTCATTCCCGAGTCCTCGCCGCACGGGCAATCTCGGGGATGACGAACGCGGCAAATTTATAGATGAGAAACGCCCCGGGTAAAAACCCGGGGCGTTAAATCAATTCGTCAACTATTAATATAGCGGAATGCCGTACTCTTTGGCCAGCGCATTGTAACGGTCAATTACTTTGCGCACAAATTTCCGTTTTTCCGTATAAGCCCCCGGGAAAAACCCGCTCTTAAAACCGGCAATTACCAAGTTTTTTAACTCTTTGGGCGTTAAATTTACATTTTTAACAAGCAGTTCCATTTCCTTGGTAACCGTTGTGTTGGAAACGAGGCGGTTATCGGTGTTGATGGTAACGGGCAAGCCGTGTTTTATCATCTCTTTAACGGGGTGCTCTTTAACCGACTTAATTTCCGGCAGTGTTTGCAAATTACTTGTTAAACACACTTCCACGCCGATACGCTCGCTGGCTAAATAGTTGGCGAGCGAATCCACATAGGCCTTTTTATCAGTTACCTTGCGGTCCTTAATCATATCCGCCGAAAATAAATGCGTGCCGTGTCCAATGCGGTTGGCATAGCACTCGGTAATAGCTTGGAAAATAGATTCCGGGCCGTACGCTTCCCCGGAGTGCACCGTCTTACGGATAAAATGTTTATGCACATATTGATAAGCTGCCACATGATCGGCCGCCGGATAACCGGCCTCTTCCCCAGCCAAGTCAAACCCGACAATCGGTAAATGTTCTTCCTTGACCATCTTTACAATCATCTTCGCCAACTCCAGCGAAGCAATCCCCACCACTTCGCTTTTGGAAAATTGTGTTAATGTGCCGATAAGCGTTGCATAATACGGAGACATAAACTTGTTAAAGTTGCGCATCGCACACGCAATAATCCCAAAGTGAAATTCCAATTCCTCTCCGTTTTGGACCGCAACCGAAGTATTATGTTCTTCTTGAGCACGGCTTAAACCACGTGCTACCGCACGGATGGCTTCTTGGGCTGTAAGAGAACCGTTGGCGTGTAATTGCGGCGCAAAACGAACTTCCATATACCGCACGCCTTCCGCAATAGCGTCTTGCCCCAGTTCATAAGAGATACGCTCTATGCTTGGGGCATCTTGCATAACGGCGTCGGTATAACTAAACCCCTTTAAATATTCCACAAGCGAAACATATTTATCTTTAAATACTTTTTGGCGCAAACCTTTTTCGGTATAAGCGGGCAATTCAACTCCGTGTTTTTTGGCTAAATCAATAAGCGTAGAAAGGCGCAAAGAACCGTCCAAATGGACGTGCAAATCGGCTTTCGGAATACGGCGTAAAAAAGCAGCTGGAATTTTTAGTTTCATCTTATTTTTTCTCCGTTTGTTGGCCTTGCGGTGTATCTTTGACCACATACCCTTTTTGAGCAATTGCATCGCGCAACTCATCTGATTTTTTCCAATCTTTGGCTTGACGCGCGGCCGCGCGCTGTTCTAACAGTGCCAACACTTCCGTCGGCAAGGCAAGTTGCGCGGGTTGTTCTTCTTTTAATAAATCTAACGACAAAATCGCTTCTGCGGTTTGTAAGAAATCCCATTTTTCGGCCGCAGATAATTCCCCGCAGCGTACGGCTTCCCACGTTACCGCTAATGCTTTGGGGGCATTTAAATCATCTTGCATAGCTTGCATAAATTTTGTTTTCCACGCGCGGCTGTTTTCGGTTTCTTGCGCGGTACGTGCAGACTCTTGCCCGATTTGCGCGGCCAATGCACGTAAATTTTTTAAACTTTTAGCGGCACTGTCCATGCTCTCGTAAGAAAATTCCAACTGCGTGCGGTAATGCGCCCCCAAACACAAATAACGATAGGCCAGCGGCTCGTAGCCTTTTTCTCTGAGCACGTCTACGGTTATGAACGTACCGCCGGACTTGGACATTTTGCCCGAACGCAAAATCAAAAATTCGCCGTGTATCCAATAATTTACGTATTTTCGCCCGGTAGCGGCTTCGCTTTGGGCGATTTCGTTGGTGTGGTGAATCGTCACGTGGTCTATCCCGCCGCAGTGAATATCCAACGTGTTGCCCAAGTATTTCATAGCCATAGCAGAGCACTCAATGTGCCACCCGGGGAAACCGACTCCCCACGGGCTGTCCCACTCCATTTGGCGCTTTTTGTCTTTAGGTGAAAATTTCCACAACGCAAAGTCTGTCGGGTTGCGTTTTTCGTCACTCATTTCCACACGGGCGCCGCCTTGCAAACCGGAAATATGAGCATGTCCGACTAACGCATCATAGCGGTCAAATTTAGAGGTGTCGTAGTAAATACCGTCGGAAGTACGATAGGTATATCCTTTTTCTTCCAAGGTTTTAACCAGTTCAATCATGGGCGCAATATGCTCGGTAGCACGGCTGACAATCGTCGGGCGCGTACAGTGCAGGGCATCGTAATCTTGCCAAAATTTTTGCTCGTAAAATTTAGCGATATCCCACGCGCTTTTTCCTTCACGCGCGGCCCCGAGTTCCATTTTGTCTTCACCGTCGTCCGCATCCGAAACCAAGTGGCCCACATCGGTTACATTCATCACATGTGTAAGCGGATATTCCGCACGAATTGTACGGGAAAGTAAATCTTCAAAAATGTACGTACGCAAATTGCCGATATGGGCAAAATTGTACACCGTCGGCCCGCAGCAGTACATGGTTACGTTCTCTTTGCGTTGAGGCGTGAAATCTTCTTTACGGCGGGAAGCGGTGTTATACAAACGAATCATTTTTGAACCTCTTCAGAGAGTTGCGCATAAGCTAATTTGGTTTGTTCAAAAAACAATTTGCAAACTTTTTCGCCATTGTTATTGGCCGAACGTTCACTCATGCGGCATTGCACTTGCACGGCAGATAGCGGATTAACCGAACCGGCACTGCTCATGGTGTAAGTAAAGCCGGAAGGCTGATACGTGCGCAAGGCTTTAGAATAAGCTTTTTTAATAGCGGCTTCCAAGCGGGACATTTCTTTGCGGGTAGCCGTGGAACCTAATTCAAATTTACGGGAAGCAACCGTTACCACCACATCTCCGTATGTATGGTACGAGTTAGCAAGTCCTTCGGACACAAAATCTTCGTCCTCTCCCAATTCTTCCTCCGTTTCCGTTTTTTCGGCTTGGGCTTCTTGCGCGGCTAAATGAGCGGTAAAAGCGTTAGGCTCATCCCCCGGTATGGCGGAAGAGAATTCGTAGTAAGCTTCATTTTTTCCGTAGTGTGAATAATCAATACCTTGCGTAACTTTCTTACGGGAACTGTACGAAGTGCTGGCCCCGCAAGCGCTTAAAAAAATAACGGCTAAACAAATAACGGCTAAACGAATTTTCATAGTTACTCCTAAGCTGTAATTTTAACGGTGGCTACGGCGTGGCACATGGCCGCCTCGCCGCGTCCTATCTCGCCCACTTTTTCGTGGCTTTTAGATTTAAAACTGATTTTTTCTAAAGGAATTTCAAATACGCGCGACAGGCTTTGCCGCACGGTATCGTAATGGGGTTTAATTTTGGGTTCTTCGGTAATAATAGTGGCGTCTATATGTTCAAGCTGCCCACCGCGACGGCGCATAATTTCTAACACTTTTTTAACAATTTCTACACTGCAAATGCCTTTAATGGTAGGATCCGTAGGCGGAAACAAAACACCGATTTCGCCTTCGCACAAAGCACCCAATATCGCGTCGCAAATGGCGTGTAACACCACATCCCCGTCGCTGTGGCCTAAAAAACCTTTTGTATGCGGGATTTCCGTCCCGCCGATAAATAACTTCCGCCCCGGCTCTAACCGGTGCAAATCAAAACCAAATCCAGTACGGTATATAACTTGTTTATCCACCAATGCCTCCGCAAAAATTAAATCTTCCGGCGTGGTAATTTTATTATTGGTGTAATCAGAAGGCACGAGACGCACTTTCACGCCTAACTTTTCCACCAGTTGCGATTCGTCGGTAGCATCTGTTTCGTGACCAAATTTTTCTAATGCTTCGGCCAACACTTCCCGCCGGTACGCTTGCGGCGTTTGGGCGGCCCACAGTGTACTCCGGTCTAATGTACGGGCTACAAAATCGTCTTTAGCGATTTTTACCGTATCCTTTACCGGCACGGCCAACACCGCCGCGCCGTATAGTTGAGCAGCTTGTAAACAATCGGCAATATGCTTTGGATTGACTAGCGGACGCGCGCCGTCGTGTACGGCTACGGTTTGAGCGGCCCGGGCTACATGGGAAAAACCGTTTTTAACAGATTCCAACCGGGTTTCGCCCGGATCTGCAAACTCCACCCTGCTAACATACTTAAGCACTGCGGAACGGTTTTCATCCGGCGTAACAACCACGATTTGCCGCACCCCGGGAACTTGCTCAAAAGCCTGTATGGTATGCACGAGCACGGGTTTTCCCCCCAGCGGAAGCATTTGTTTGGGGCGGCCCATACGGCGCCCGCTTCCTCCCGCCACGATAACTACCGACGAAAAACCCGGCTCTTTTGACATAGAAAATTTACTTTATCCGGGCAAAAATCATCCGGCCCGAAGAAGTTTGCAAAATGGAATAAACAGATACTTCGGCCCGTTTACCGATAGATCGGCGGCCGTCTTCCACCACCACCATGGTACCGTCGTCCAAATAGCCGATCCCCTGGTCTTTCTCTTTGCCTTCCTTCATAACAAACAAGGACATACTTTCCCCCGGCAAAACGACCGGTTTAAGCGCCGTCGTCAAATCGGCAATGTTAAGCGCAATTACATTTTGTAATACAGCGGCTTTGTTGACGTTAAAATCTAACGTAACCACTTCGGCATCTAAACTTTTAGCGAGCTTAACCACACGTTCTTCCATAGTAGCGGCTTTGGCATTCTTGTTAGTGATACGCACCGCTACTTCTTTGAGTTCTTGCAAGCGCGTTGCCACATCAAGCCCGCGGCGGCCTTTGGCCCTTTCCAACGGGTCATTGGAAGACGCCATTTTATTAAGTTCATCTAATACAAATACCGGCAAAACAATAACGCCGGATAAGAAATTGATTTCACACAAATCTACAATGCGTCCATCTATTAACGCCGTTATATCGGCCACTTTCAAATGATGCCCCTTATAGGAAAGCCCTTCCAGTTCGCGCGATTTCCAAATAGCCGCCAGCACACCAAACACCAGCAGCCCGATTTTAATTTTGCTCCCGTACAATCCCCACCAGGCTAGTGTATCGGCGTGATTTAAATTGATAGCCCCGTAATCTAATACGATATACAATAAATATCCCATTAAAAATCCTGTACAAGCAATCATGATTTTAATGAGACGAAAGCGCTTGAAAAGCACTTCTCCGGCCACCACAAGTGCGCCGCACAAAAGGCCCCACAACAAGGTAGTGGTATCTTGCTTAATGAAGTTGTAAGTAAGATACGAAAAAGCACCCAAGGTAGCAATACGAAAAATCCAAATTGGCATATAACCTCCCGATAAAATATAGGGGGAAACCCCCTTCGTATAAATTCTCTTATATTTTAGCAATTTTTAAACAATCGGTGTGAAGAAAAAATGCTCAAAAATCATGCCTAATTTTCACATCAAGTTTAACGCTTTATAAAGCTTTTTCATAGAGCCGGTAGCGTTTATAGAGGTGACATCCGCACTCATCAATGCCGCGAAGCATGCCGGCATTATCTTCCAATACCCACGATAATTCGGCTTCATCCCACACCGCTACGCCATGCGTGATAATGTGTTTAATTAAAATCAGATCTAATCCGCGCTTTCGGAATTCCGGCAAAACGCCCAACATAATCAGCCGCGCATCCTTAATATGTTTCCATGTCCATAACGCCTTGAGTAAGCGCCATGGATTTTTCAGACTTCCACGCAAAATTTTGAGCACATGATTCATATTCGGGATACAAATATAAAACCCTGCCGGCACACCGTTTTCTTCAATCACACAGGTCCCTTCCGGCCGCAAAAACGGTTTTAATTCTTTAACCGTATCGGCCATATCTTTCCGGCTCATTGGCACAAAGCCCCAATTTTCTGCCCAAGCGGCATTATAGATTTGGCGAATAATTTCCGCCTCTTCATCAATTTTATGCAGGTTTAAACGCCGTAAAGTAATTCCTTTGGCGCGTTCGCACCGGGCACACACTTTTAAAAACCGCTCGGAAAATTGATCGTGCCGGCTACGGTGGAAAGCCAGCAAATCTTTCGCCTTGGTAAAACCGAAATTTTCAATCAGGTCTATATAATAAGAAAAATTGTACGGCATCATAATAGCGGGCATACTGTCAAACCCTTCTACTAAAAGTCCGTAAACATGATTACTGGAAGGACTTGCCGGCCCGCGCATTTTTTCAACCCCTTGTTCTTTAAGCCAGTTCTGTGCGGCTTGAAACAAAGCTTTAGAAACCTGCTTATCATGTATGCAATCAAAAAATCCGAAAAACCCGATATTTTCTTTGTGATATTCGTTATGGGCACGATTGATAAGCGCCATAATACGCCCGAGCGGCTTTTTTCCTTCATACGCCATAAAAAGAGCGCGCGAGGCAGTAGCCCAAAATGGGTTTTTTGTATCTAGCAAATGTTTAGTATCGGCTTTTAATTCACCCACCCAATATGGGTCATCCTTATATAATGTAAAGGGGAAATCAATAAATGCTTGGATATCCGCTAAAGAGGAAATTTCTTTAATTTGCATATAATTACCTAAAACAAAACCCCGCGTATAGCGGGGTTTTAAAAAAGTTTTATTTAATAATACCGATAGCACGACCGGCTTGCGCAAATGCGTCCGTAATCTTTTGGACATGCTCATCGGTATGCGTAGCCATCAGTGTCAAACGCACCAACGCGCGGCCGGGAGGTACTGCCGGGCTGACAACCGGATTAGCGAAAATACCCATTTCATGCAAAGCACGCCACATCTTAAAGCAGTTTTCGTTGCTACCCACGTGCACCGGCAAAATCGGTGTAGTGCTTGTACCCAAATCGTACCCTAAATCTTCCAACCCTTTTTTAAGTTTGGCAGTTAAACGAAACAAATTATCCCGGCGGGACGTATCATTTTCAATCAGTTCCAGCGCCTTGGTAATAGAGGCAATACAAGAAGGCGGCATAGAAGCCGAGAAAATCTGGCTACGGGCATTATGACGCATATAGTGGATAATATCTTCGTCGCCCACCACAAATCCGCCGACGGTAGCAAACGTTTTAGAACACGTGCCGACGATTAAATCTACCTCGCCGTTTTCCAGCCCAAAGTGCTCGCACGTACCGCGGCCCGTTTTGCCGATAATACCGGTAGCGTGCGCATCATCTACCATAATACGCGCGCCGTATTTTTTACCGATTTTAACAATATCGGGCAGCGGGCAAATGTCCCCCTCCATACTAAATACGCCATCTACAATAATAAGTTTCCCGGCGTCGGCAGGAATCTTAGCAAGCACACGTTCTAAATCGGCCATGTCGTTGTGTTTAAAGCGGACCATTTCGCCTTCGGACATTTTGATACCGTCTAAAATACTGGCGTGGTCTAGTTTATCCACAATAGCATAATCGCCTTTTTTTATCAGGCACGACACGACACCCAAATTCATTTGATATCCCGTTGCGAAGAGTAACCCGGCTTGTTTGCGTTTGAATTTGGCTAATTTTTCTTCTAAATTGTCAGCCAGTTTTGTGTTGCCGTTAAGTAAGCGTGAACCGGCTACCCCCGTGCCGTATTTTTCCACAGCGGCCAGTGCGGCTTTTTTCATTTCCGGGTCGTTAGCCAACCCCAAATAGTTGTTAGAGCCCGCCATAATGTATTTTTTGCCGCCAAGCATAACTTCCGGCCCTTGCGCAGATTCTATCGGTTGGAAATAACCGTATATCCCCATACGCATCGCCACTTTGGCATCTTTATAATTTCTGCACTTCTCAAAAATATCAGCCATATTATTTATCCTCTCGCAACGAGCAACTCCTATACAGAAGTTCACTTACTTACTTTTTTAATAATATTAGTTGTGGAACGGCCTTTTAATAATTTAAAACGCACCACTTTTTTTGCAAATTCTCTACCAACAATTTCCGTTAGCTTATAATCTCCGCCTTTTACAAGCACGTCGGGTTGGATTAATTTAATCAAATTGTACGGCGTATCTTCTTCAAACACGCTCACCGCGCCCACGCTTTCAAGCGCCGCTAATACAAGTGCGCGGTCCGCCTGCTTATTAACCGGCCGGGCCGGGCCTTTTAGGCGTTTTACGGAAGCATCACTGTTTAGGCCGACAACCAGCACATCTCCCAGGCTGCGCGAAAATTCCAATATACTCACATGGCCGGCATGTAAAATATCAAAACATCCGTTTGTAAAAACAATTTTTTTACCTTTTTTGCGCGCCGCTTCTACAAAATTTTTTAGTGAACGCGACCCAAAAATTTTAGCTTTGGCTTTCATTTTCCTTCTCTTGTTTGAGCATACGCTCAATCAGCCCCGTGTCGGTATTACCGGATACAAAATCGGAATTAACTACAATTTTTTGATGAAAAGGAAGAGTCGTTTTGATGCCTTCCACCAAAAATTCACTTAAACATCTGCGGCTGCGCGCAAGCAACCGCGCGCGGTCCGGCGCGGTAACAATGAGTTTAGCAATCAAGCTGTCATAATATGTCGGAATAGCATACCCTGTATACATGTGGCTATCCACCCGCACGCCAAGTCCGCCGGCCGGTGTCCATTCGCTAACGGTTCCCGGGCACGGGGCAAAATTGCGTTCGCTGTCTTCGGCATTGATGCGGTGTTCAATCGCATGACATTTAATAGCGGCCGCTTCTTTTTGCGAGAACGGCAACACTTCCCCTTGCGCAAGTTGAATTTGCAATTTGACTAAATCGTGCCCGCAGACTTCTTCGGTTACGGGATGTTCCACTTGCAGGCGGGTGTTTACTTCCATAAAGTAAAATTCTTTCGTGGGTGCCATTAAAAACTCCACCGTCCCTAACCCGCCGTATTTAGCCGCTTTGACTACTTTACACGCAGCTTCTTGAAGTTGCAAACGCGTTTTGCTGTCTACAAACGGGCTGGGCGATTCTTCCACCAATTTTTGATGACGGCGTTGCAACGAACAATCACGCTCGGCAAAAGCAACCACGTTTCCGTAATTATCCGCGGCCACTTGCACTTCAATATGACGCGGATTTAAAACTAATTTTTCAAAGTACATGCGATCATCGCCGAAATTAGCACGCGCCTCCGCTTGCGCGGTTTTAAACATTCTGTCCAAATCCTCTTCTTTTAAGCACGCGCGCATGCCTTTGCCGCCGCCGCCCAGTGCCGCTTTAATCATTAGCGGAAAACCAATTTTGCGCGCCGCTGCGTGATAATTCGCCCCCACCACACCGTCAGAACCGGGAGTAACGGCTACGCCTGCCTTTACAGCAATTTTGCGCGCAGTAGATTTTACCCCTAACATAGAAATCGTTTCGGCGCTTGGCCCGATAAAAGTTAACCCGGCTTTAGCTACGGCCGCGGCAAATTCGGCGTTCTCCGATAAAAAGCCATAGCCCGGATGCACGGCATCCGCGCCGGTAATTGTGGCAGCCGTTACAATAGCATCTATATTTAAATAACTCTGGGAAGAAGACGCCGGCCCGATACACACCGCCTCGTCGGCCATACGTACGTGCAAACTGTTTCGGTCTGCTTCGGAATAAACAGCCACGGATTTAATATTCATTTCCTTTAACGTGCGCAAGATGCGCAAAGCAATCTCGCCGCGGTTAGCGACAAGCACTTTTTGGAAAGAAGTTACATTGTTTTTACCAGACATAAAAATTCCTACGGCTCAATAAAAAATAGC
Source organism: Elusimicrobiaceae bacterium (assembly GCA_017646765.1). Taxonomy (GTDB): domain Bacteria; phylum Elusimicrobiota; class Elusimicrobia; order Elusimicrobiales; family Elusimicrobiaceae; genus Avelusimicrobium. The sequence continues at coordinate 9,990 of JAGCMD010000008.1, forward strand.
GGTAAGCCAAATTCCACCACGGCCCCTTCCTGTACGGCAATCGCCTGCAGCTTGCCGGCACAAGGTGCGGTAACTTTATGTTTTTTCCCGACGGTCTCTACCCAACCCAGAGGCGCCGCTTGAGCAACCGCTTGCCCTTGCACAAGAGACAACGTTTTGCCTTTTTCAGCCGCGTGATAAATGCCTACTGCCGGCGAACAAACCGACACCAAAGAACTTTCAAATTGGGCCGGTTCCGGCAAGGCCTCGCGGGTTTTGATTTCTATACTGTCTCCGTCTTTACCGTAACAAAATTCAGCCAAATCGGTGGTTTTAAGCCAATCGGTTACTTCTTTAACAAGTTTAGTATCCATAAAATCCTCTCGTGCCAAGAGGCACGTATTTTCATTTTACCATTTTTTCGTCTGTTTAGGCAGGAACTAATACTTTTTAAGTCTGGACAGATGTCCGCAGAAATCTTACGATAGCCTTATGAATAAGAAAACTTTTGTAGAAGTCTTTATTTGGCTGATTATTTGTCAACTTCCCGGTTTACTGGGGATGCAGTTTGTGTTTAACAATATGGTCTGGTATAACCAACTTGCCCACGCTGCCCTTACACCGCCGGACGCTCTTTTTGGCATTGTATGGGGAACTTTATATTTGCTGCTGGGTATAAGCGCTTTCTTTGCCTTCCGCGAAAAGTTACACGGCAAAGCTATGATGCTGCTGATTGGACAGCTGGCACTGAACGCCTGTTGGACGCCGATTTTTTTCGGCGCGCATAGCTTAATCGGAGGGTTACTGCTCATTGCCGCTATGCTGGGTGAGTTTTGTTTTTTACTAATTGCTTTTTGGAAAATAAACAGGACGTCGGCTTTTCTTCTTTTGCCTTATGGTTTGTGGCTGGCTTTTGCCACCTATTTGACAGCCGCTACCTGGTGGCTTAATTAAAAAGGGCCGCCTGATTTTGTAGGCAGCCCTTAAAACTTCCGTTAATTTTAATTTATTTCTTCGTCTCAAGCTGGCTGATAATACGCGGAAGGATTTGCGTGGCATCGCCCACTAGCCCATACTTACATACGTTAAATATCGGCGCATTGGCGTCTTTGTTGATGCCCACAATCACGTCGCTGTGTTCAATACCGCATACATGTTGCACGGCGCCGGAAATGCCGCATGCTACATAAAACTTGGCCGCAATCGTAACGCCGCTTTGACCGATTTGTTTATCTTTTTCTTTGAGGCCCAAATCAATGGCCGCGCGGCTAGCGCCTACCGTACCGCCCAGTTTGGCGGCTAGATTTTCCAATAGATCAAACCCGGCCTTGTTTTTCATGCCGCGGCCGCCGGCAATTACCACCTCGGCCTCGTCTAATTTAACGCCGGTAGCGGGCGGGTCAAAATGCGTGCTGATTATGCGCACTTTAGCCGCTTCTACGGGCACGGCTATCGTTTCCGCCACCACTTGCGCAGTTTTACCGGGTGCAGAAACCATCTTTTTAAATACGTTGGGCCGCACGGTAGCCATTTGCGGGCGATAATCCGGGCATTTGATATCTGCCATAATGTTACCGCCAAACGCCGGGCGTGTTTGAATTAAATTTCCGTCTTTAATAGCAAGCCCCGTGCAATCGGCCGTGAGCCCTACAAAAAGCTCGGCTGCCAAACGCGGCGATAAATCACGCCCCACAAACGTGGACGGAAAAAGCACCACACTCGGGTTATATTTTTTAATAAGCGTGCCGAGTGCGTTAGCATAGGCGGCGGTGTTATACTGCGCGTACGCGGGCGAATCTACGACGTAAATTTTATCGGCTCCATATTGGGAAATTTCCGCAAAGAACGGCGAAACGTTACTGCCGATAATCACAGCGCATAACTCTTCACCTACTTGGCTCGCCAGTTCGCGCCCTTTAGACAATAATTCATATCCCACCGAACGCACGTGTTGGGTTTGGCCGTTATTACCCACTTCCACAAACACCCACACACCTTTATAAGCAGACAAATCTTTTTTGGCGGCGGTATTGGCCGGAAGAGAAAGCGCCCCCACCGGGCATTGGCTTACGCACGCTCCGCACATCGTACACGCAGCTGACGCAACCGCTTTGCGGTTGACTAAAGAGAGCGCCCCAAACGGACAGACGGTAGTACACTTACCGCACCCGACACAACTTTGAGAAATCCGAATCATTTAACGACCCCCTCTTTTTTCAAAATTTCCACAAATTTACCGGCCAGTTCCACAGCCGTGCCTGAATAAATTTCCCCTTTGGCGCGCGCGGGCGGCGGGAAAATGCGGTCCACCCGCGTGGGCGAACCTTCTAAGCCGAGTTTGTGCGGGTCCGCGCCGATGTCCGCATCCGTCCACGTGTGGATAAGTTTATCTTGCGCCTTGTGCGCCGCCATAAACGACGGATATTTGGGCGCGTAATCGTGCGGCATCGTCATGGTTACTAAAACCGGCAAATCGGCCTGTAAAATTTGGTGACCGCCCTCTATAAGTTTTTTGACAACAACGGTATTTCCGTTTGCGTCAATACTTTCGCAAAACGTAATTTGCGGGATATTCAAGTGATAGGCCATTTCCGGTCCGGTTTGAGCCGTATCTCCGTCAATCGCCATTTGGCCGCAAAGCACCAAATCAAACGCGCCGATTTTTTTAACCGCCATCGCCAACGCATACGCCGTAGCCCACGTGTCCGACCCGGCAAATGCACGCGCGGAAAGCAGTACACCTTCATCCGCGCCGAGTGCTAAAGCCAAACGCAAAACGGCCGTAGCTTGCTGCGGCCCCATAGACAAAACGGTTACTTTCGCACCCGTTTTAGCTTTGATTTCAAGTGCCTTTTCCAACGCATAGTGGTCGTACGGATTTAAAATACTGGGCACGCCCGCACGAATAAGCGTACCGGTTTTAGGGTCTACTTTTACTTGGGTAGAATCGGGAACTTGTTTAATACAAACAATAATGTGCATAAGTTATCCTATTTTTTGAAAATTTCGCGTAATTTGGCGGATACTTGGTCCATATCGTCAATGAGTCCGCGCATTTTATCTTCAATGCCAACCAGATTGACCGCTTGGCTAAGCTCGGCCGTGTTGATAGCCGGGCACGTACCTAAGATAAGGCGCAAGCCCTCGCTGGCGGTTTTAAACGCACTTTGGCGCGCGTTGACGCGTGCCATCGTGCAAAGACTTGCCAAATCAAAGCGGCTGCCTTCGGTAACAATTTTACCGGCGCATTGGCGCGTAAATACGGCGGCCACTTCCATTTCGCTGATTAAATCGCCCAGCATAAACGTCACATATTGGTGGCGGGTAAGTTTGTTGACGCGGCAATCTTCCAAAATGCGCGCAAGTGCTTTAAACCCGAGGGCAATACTGTCCGCGCCTACGTCGGGGTGTTGCGCGTGCAAGGCATCAAACTCGGCGGCTTGATTTAAATAGTATTGGCCGCGTGATTTTAAATGCTCTTGCCAGCGTCCGCGGAAAATCGTCATTTCCAATACTTCGCTGGTACCTTCGTAAATGCAAGTAATTTTGACGTCGCGCTTGATTTTTTCTACGGCAAATTCTTTGGTGTAACCGAACCCACCCATAGCTTGTATGGCATCTTCAGCGGCTTTATTGCCGGACTCGGTGGCATATAATTTTGCAATCGCACCCTCGGTAGCGAGCCCGTGGTTGTTGACTTCCAACTGTTTGGCCGTCCAATCAATGTACGCGCGCGCCGCTTCAAAACGGATATAGTGCGGCGTAATGAGCTTTAACATAAACCCTTGCTTTTGCGCGAGCGGACCGCCGGCTTGAATGCGTTGCCCGGCATATTCTAAGGCAGTTTCTACGGCTTCTTCGCCGCCGCCGAGTCCAAACGCGGCCACCATTAAGCGCGTATAACCGAACACGGCTTGTGCTTGTAAAAACCCCTGGCCTTCTTTGAGACCGATTAAATTTTCCGCCGGAACATACACATCGTCAAATGCAAGTCCCGCCGTATTAGACAAGCGGATACCGTGCTTATCTTCGTGTACATCTTGCGTAAAACCGGGGGTGCCTTTTTCCACAATAAACCAACTCGGCCCGCCGGGAGCAAGCGCGAGAACGGTGTAAATGTCGGCGACTGCGCCGTTGGAAATCCACATTTTGCTACCCGTGATTTTATAGCCGACTACTTGCCCGTTTTGGATCACGTGCTCCGCGCGGGTACGTAAGGAAACTAAATCAGAGCCGGCGTCGGCTTCCGTCGCGCCGTAAGCCACCAGTTTATTTTCTTGGGCGATTTTTTTAAACCATTTGGCTTTTTGTTCGGGCGTACCGCCGACGTTTAGCGGGTCGCTGCCTAAAAACGTAGCAAATACGCCGGTAGCGATACCGAGGTCAATGCGTGCGAGTTGTTCGCAGACGCGGTAAATTTCGGTCGTCTGACCGCCGAGCCCGCCGTATTCTTCCGGAATAAGCAACAAATGTACGCCCAAAACATCATGGTCATACATTTCTTTTAAAATGTCTAAGGGAATTTCGTTCTTGGCGTCGTGCTCGCGCAAGAGGTTAAAGGAAATGCGCTTTTTGGCATATTGGCGCAAACTGTCCAACATCAGGTTACGGGTCATCAAATCGTTTTTAGCCATTTTTGGTCTCCCAAAACAGAGTATATGTATATTGTATCAAATATAAAGGCTCTGTTAGGCGCCTAAAACAAGATTTAATTCCCGCAAATTTAAAACCTCGGTTTTGTACCGGGGGTAAAAACTATTTTTTTAGCAACCGGAACGCTTCCGGCTTGGAGTGAAGGGCGCCTTCCCATTGCGCCTTACGTACCCGGCAAAGTGCGGCGGAAATGTGCCGCCCGGCAAAACCGGCATCTTTCAAATCGCTTCCTTGCAAAACGCACGGTTCTAACGCCGATACCGGCAACTGCGGATAGACAGCATGTAAAATGCGTTTTTTGGCAGGGCTCAAAACCGTAATTGGGCTCATTTTTTCTTGCGAAACTTTCCAGGCACCAAGAATCTCATGATTATATTCCGCCGGCAAACGCAAGCTGCGGATAAAGTTTTCACCGCTTTCCTCCAATCTACAGGCCAAAATCCCCACGCGCTCCATAACTGACTTTGTATTAAGTAGGGCAGATTTCCACGTAAGCCCCGGCCAGGCAAATTTTAACAAATCATATTTTTCCATAAGGGCAAAAATTTCTTTCACGCGCGGCTCTTCCAAAATTTTCAAGAACTCATGGCTAAAACGGTCGCGCGACACCAAGAGCGGGTATTCTTCTTTTACCGCTACGCGCAACAAACGTTCCGTTTTAGGTGCCAACTTCCACCCAAAACGCCCCGCAAAACGTACCGCCCGGAACATACGGGTAGGATCATCCAAAAAACTTTTTTCGTGTAAAATGCGTATGAGTCCGTCCTTTATATCCTTTTGTGCGCCAAACGGGTCGTACGATTGTCCGAATGTGTCGGGGGTAATAGACAGGCACCACGCGTTTGACGTAAAATCGCGCCGGAATAAATCTTCTTTAATATGTGTGCTCGGCTCCACTACCGGCAAACAACCCGGGTATGGATAGGTTTCTTTACGCATACGCACCATATCTATTTTTAGACCGTTATCTAAGTTTACCCGATACGTAAAGAATCGTGAAAATTTATGTTTATCTCCCCCCCACTGCTTGACACAAAACCCGGCTACAGACTCTTGGTTGCCGCTAAAAGCTAAATCAATATCCCACGTGTCACGCTTTAAATAAAAATCCCGCACGGCCCCGCCGACCACCCATGCCTTTAGCCCCAGCTTACTGGCATACGCGCCTATGGCGTAGAGTTGTTCTCTGTATTTTTCCGGTATCATAGTGTTAATGGTATTGCTACCCCCTCCTGGCTCATCTGATCTTTGAAGTTCAACAGCAGCGGACTTTTCAGCCCGCTTTTAAGCACCTTGCTGGCGGCTATCGCATACGCATTGGGCGAAACCTTACCGCCGGGTGCAGGCACATAATACGGGAAGTGGTGCTCGCGCGCATACGACGGTTTAAGACGTGCTACTTGCATCCCTTGTGCCGCGGATGCCGCCGCTACGGCTTCCGATTCAAATGCTTGTTTTTCTTCTCGCTGCAAAACATCTTTGAGCGCTTCCAACCCAAACACACAAATAGGGGGGTAGTCCATTTGCAGTTGTTTCGCCAGCGTGTTTTTTATAATTTCGTAATCACGCTGCATGCGGGCGCGAAGCTCTTGCTCGTGGGAACGGTTTTTTTCTGAAAAGACAAAAAGTAACAGTTCGGCGGGGGCATCTAAATAGATTAAATCGCCGTCGTGGTGAAAAAAATTTCCGCATTTGGGGCATTGGACGAGGTTCAATTCTCCGCCCATAGCCGCGGCTTTTAAATCGGGGTCTTGGTCGGCGCTGATGAGCGACCAATACTCCACCTCAAATTCTTCACAATGGTTCGGGCAGCAAACCGCCGCTTCGTTCTTAATTGATTTCATAGGGTATATTATATCCTTAAATAACGACCTTTTTCACCATCCGGGGGCCTTTATTTTATATTAGATTTTTTGCGTACACGTCTTACTGAATATATTGTAAACAATTTTATATAAGAGTGCAAAAAGGGTTAAGAAAAACAAAAAGACCCCCGGGGCGTAGCCGAGGGGGTTACATAAAATACAACGGGTTACTCATTAAGGCAAGGTATATATTCTGCCACCTATTTCGTCAGTGCTTAAATAAGTTCCCTTCATTAGTTTGTCACAAAAACCTAAATTTCCTTGCATTTCATAACAATAGAGCTGCCCATTTTTTACCCCAAGAGCATCATCATCTAATACGTGGCCGCTAAATCCGGCATACGCATATGGCCCTTCTAAAAAAGCTCCGCCAACACCATTCATCACCAAAGCCAAGCCGTATTTATTGTCTTTAGAACACGCATCATAAGCTCCAATTGCTGACGCTAAAGAGGCATCTCTCGTACATGGAAAATCAAGATCTAACACTTCAAAAGTTCTTGGATAATCATTATTGGACAAATAATACATCCGTTGAGCGTTAATTAAACTCCTCGTCAACGTTTGCAATTCACTTGCACGCGCTTTCCACACGGCTTTTTGATATTGCGGCAAGGCAATCGCGGCCAGTATTCCTATGATTAAAACTACCACAAGTAGTTCTATGAGCGTAAAGCCCTTTTTACAACCATTATTCTTCATTTTATTCCTCCTAGAGTAATTTTGCTACGAAAATATCGTAGCAAAAAAAAAAATAAGTCAAGGCTTTTTTATACTTTTCTGCAAACAGAAAAGTAACAAAAGATTTCCCGCC
>JAGCMD010000009.1 GCA_017646765.1 Elusimicrobiaceae bacterium
AAGATTTCCCGCCCAAGGGCACCACAAAAAGCACTCAAAATGGGAAATTTTTAACACTCGCTTTCGCTCAAACATGAAAAATATCTTCCCCATTTTGACGCTTTTTGTAAACGGTGCTAACGGGCGGGTAAAACGGCAAACAAGCAATCAATAACCCGGCGTTATTCCAAACCGCCGCTTCTACCGCTTGGCGGCGCCCCGGCGGGCCGATAGGATGCCATAAGCGTTACCTTATAGAGGGTTTTTTCTTATTTTCCCCATCAGTCAAATTTTCTTGTTGCGCTGCGCAGTTTTTTTGCTATACTATACTAGAAGTTACTACAAAAGGGAGAACACTATGAAACAAAAAAGAGGTTTTACACTAATAGAGTTATTAGTCGTCGTTTTGATTATCGGCATTTTAGCTGCCGTAGCTTTGCCGCAGTACACCACGGCCGTGGAAAAAGCCCGCGCCACCGAAGCACTTACGCTTATGAATGCCATTTCCGAATCGGCCCAACGCTACAAATTCCAACACGATTATTGGCCGGAAACAAATTCTTGGGGTAAATTAGATATTGACGTCCCCAAAGTTCCGGGTACTACCACCAACGAACGCGGCGGAAAAAACTTTAAAGTTACTATGACTCCCGGGAATTCTACTACTTCGGGCGTGTTTACAATTACCGCTGAACGGAGTGTGACCAAAACGGCCAACAAATACACGCTGACAACTACCGTAACGGAAGAAAACGACGGTACGTTTACTACCGTACGCAGTTGCACCGCGGGAAACAACGCTCAAAACGGTCAACTCGCTTGTGCCGCTATTTCTAACGGGAATTCCACCGACTTCTAATAATTAGATACGTTTGCCGGCAAAAATCACCCCGGTTAAAAGCCGGGGTGATTTTTGCATAAAAGAAAAACTATCTTAACTTTAAAGCGAGTGCCTGTAAATCAGCCAATTCCGCCAGCTCCATACCGCGTAATTTGGCTCTTTCAGTTTTAGTGACCGCAGCCGTATAAGCTTTCTTAAAACCGAGGCGGCGTGCTTCGTCCATACGTTTTTCAATAAGCGGCACTTTGGCCACCTGCCCCAAAATGCCCACCTCGGCCATAAAAACGCTGTCGTGCGGGATGGGATAGTCTTTACACGAGCTAATGACCGCTGCGCAAATAGCCAAATCAAGCGCGGGATCTTTTAACTTGGCTCCCCCCGCCAAACTGACAAAAATATCTTTGTTATCAAGCGATAAGCCGATGTGTTTTTCAAGCGCGGCAAAAAGCATTAAACAACGGTTTAAATCAACGCCCGTCGCTACGCGCCGCGGATACGGAAAGCGCGTGGGCGAAACGAGTGCCTGCACTTCGGTCAGTAGCGGCCGCGTGCCCTCCAGGGCCAGCGAATACGCGCGGCCTTTTAAGGCGCGCTCGCGCGATGTTTCGGCAAAGCACTCGCTTGCATTTTCTACCGATACCAGCCCACTGGCCGTCATACGGAAAAGCCCGATTTCGTCGGTAGAGCCAAAACGGTTTTTGTGCGGGCGCAACAGACGCAAAACATTATCTTTTTCCGTGTCAAAATACAACACGCAGTCCACCATATGCTCCAAAATTTTCGGGCCGGCCAATTCGCCGTCTTTGGTAACGTGCCCCAAAACAAACGTCATAATACCTTTGGGTTTACATAACCGCACCAGTTCGCTCGTGCATTCGCGCACTTGTGCCACCGTGCCGGCCGACGACGTAAATTCCGGATGATAAACCGTTTGGATAGAATCTAAAATCAGCACATCGGGGTTAATGTTTTCCACCGACTCCACGATTTTTTGGATGTCTGTTTCGCACAACAGAAAAATGTTATCGCCTTTTACGCCCAAGCGTTGGGCGCGGCCGGAAATTTGGTTAATGCTTTCCTCGCCGGAGATATACAATACTTTTTGCTCGTTGGAAAGTTCCGCCGCCACCTGCAGCATCAGCGTAGATTTGCCGATACCCGGCGCGCCCGCCAACAGGGTCAGTTGCCCTTTGACAAGTCCGCCGCCTAAGAGACGGTCAAACTCGCTAATATGCGTGGGGATGCGGACTTCGGCCACCGATTTACTGTCCGCGAGTTTGACCACCTCGGACGAAAAATCGGTAAAACTGCGGGTGCGCGCCGGGGCCTTTTTGCTCTCTTGCGCTTTTACTTCTTCTACCAAACTGTTCCACTCCCCGCACTCCGGGCACTTGCCCGCCCATTTGGGAGCTTCGTACCCGCATTTTTGACAGACAAATACCGTTTTAAATTTCATATTTATCTCCCGGCCATGGCGGCTAAGCCAAAGAACGAGGATATATCTTGGTCGTTAAATGACAGGTTCGCTTTGACGGCAAAGTTATTGGTTTCCAACGCATCACGCATCCAAGCACCCACGGAGAAGAAACGGTTAAACCGGAAATCCACCCCGTAGCTGAGATTGGGCTTATTAAAATAGCGTCCGTTAATGGTGCGGTCGCGGCCCCAATCGTAAAACTCGCCGGTAAAGGCAAAGCGTTCCAAGAATTCGGTCCCTTTGAAAGGCGTAAGCTCCAGCGCTACCCCACCGCCGCCACGGATAAGACCTGCGGAAATTTTCGCCCAATCGTTATAAAGCCCAAAACGGACGTCCAATTTGTTTTTCTCATAGTAATCATTGCGCCGCGGCGTATCGTCTTCGTTCCCCAAGTTGGCCATGCCCACGCGGTAGAACGTATAACCGCTGGACGGGAAAATTTCCAACGCCAAGTCACTGGAAGACAGGTGCGACTCAGGCATGTAGAAGAAATCGTAGTCCCAATATACCTGGAAGCGGCGCATCTTGCCCACAAAGGTTTTTACTTCGGCCATCGTATCCTTTAAATCGGTTACGCTTTCTTTAACGTCTTGCTTCATTTGCGGGTCTTTAATTAAACTGCCGATAACGCCTTCTCCCTCGTTAATGCTGGTAATGAGCGCGTCGGCCTTGGCCATTAAATCGTTAAGACGCACGCTGGCCGAGTCTAAATTTTCCATAGTGCGCGTGGCGTACGGGCGCAAAGTAGCGACCATTTGGTTAAGATTGGTAGACAACTGGCGCACTTCGGCCATGGTGTCATTTAAGCGGGTACCAAACGCACCTTGATTATTCACGCTGTCCACAAAATCTTTAATACTTGCCATGGTTTGCGTAACCATTACATCCAGCGGCACTTCATTGACACCCTCTAAATAATCACCGTTTTTGTAGGCCGCCGCTTGGGTATTGCCTTGTACAACCTTCAGATATTTGGAGCCGATAATGCCCGTCATCACGACGGAAAATTGGGCCCCGCGGTAAATCGGTACGTCTTTATTAATTTGTGCCACCACGATAACGTCCCCGTTTTCAATTTTAATATGTTTTACTTTTCCCACTTCCACACCGGATAATTTGACAGGCGCTTTAATGGGCAACCCGGAGACGTCTTCAAACTTGACGTTCAAGTCGTACGTGCGCGTGACGGAAAGCCCGCCTAAAAAATAAAGTGAAAAGCCAAATACGGCCAGTCCTAAAACGGTAAAAATACCTAATTTTGTTTCTGCTGTCATAGTATCTCCTAAATTATTTTATCGCCTTAATTCTTTTATTGTTATTACAATTATGTCATCCTGAACTTGTTTCAGGATCTACTCCGCTTTTTCTAATCCGAACGTATCACTTAAATCTTTCCAAGTCGGGTTTTGTGCACTAATTAAATTCTTTTTCCACTCCCGGTGCCACCGTTTAAGTTGTTTTTCCCGTTCTATGGCTTTTCTTACATCAGAACAACTTTCATAATACACCACTTTATGCAACTTATAACGTTTACTAAAACCGTCCACCCTATTATTTTTGTGTTCATATATACGGCGAATTAAATTGTTTGTTACTCCTACATATAGAACCGTATTATACTGATTGGTTAAAATATACACATAATACATAACACAAGGTGGAGATCCTGAAACAAGTTCAGGATGACATTTATATTTTTTCTACTCCATACCCACCACTGCGGGTTATTCCCGCATCAGTTTCATTTGGATCGGCCCGTGGCTGGATCCACTCACAAATTGTTTCACATACGGGTTGTCTGTTTTACGGAACTCGTCCGGCGTGCCGTAAAGCAAAATTTGCCCTTCGTACAAAAACGCGATATAGTCGGCTATTTTAAAAGCCGAGTGCATATCGTGCGTAATCACCACCGAGGTTACCCCTAATTTTGCCTTTAAATCTAATACCAAATCGCTGATAATGTCCGACATAATCGGGTCTAATCCGGTGGTCGGCTCGTCGTATAAAATGACTTTGGGGTTGACGGCCAACACCCGCGCCAAAGATACGCGTTTTTTCATACCGCCTGATAGTTCGCTGGGATTTAGCTTGGCTACGTCTTCTTTCAGCCCCACCAAGGCTAATTTTTCGCGGATGATTTTAGGGTAATCACTCGGCGGTACGTCCGTTAAATATTTTAACCCAAACGCCACATTTTCCCCCACCGTCATAGAATCAAACAACGCGCCTTCTTGGAACAAGTACCCAAAGTGACGGCGCACGGCAGCCATTTTGATTTCACTATCAATTTTCGTGATATCTTTACCGTCCACTAAAATCTGTCCGCTAGTGGCATCTTCCAGGCGGATCATACACTTAATAAGCGTACTTTTTCCACAACCGGAACCGCCTAAAATACAAGTTACCTTGCCGTCTTCAATTTTGAGATTTACATTTTTGAGAACGTGCTTTTCGCCAAAGTTTTTTTGCAAGTTACGTATTTCAATCATAATTAAATTCCAAAAGCGGTCAAAATAGCCGTTAAGAAATAATCTAATACCAAAATTAACACAATCGTCGTTACTACAGCCCCGGTGGTAGATTTACCCACGCCTTCGGCGCCGCCGCGCGTACTAATGCCTTTATAACAGCACACCGTACCGATCATAAAAGCAAAGATAAACGACTTAATAAATCCGTGCATAAAATCACTTACGTCCATAAAGGTGGTAATATCTGTCAAATACACTTCGCCGGGTACGCCAAGCGCATACACGGCTACCAAGTATCCGCCCACAATACCAAACACGTTAGAAAATAACGTCAAAATAGGCATGGTTAAAATAAAGCCGAACATACGCGGAATCACTAAATAACGAATCGGATTTGTGCCTAATGTATAAAGCGCGTCAATTTGTTCCGTTACGGCCATCGTGCCGATTTGCGCCGTCACAGCCGCACCCGCACGGCCGGAAATCACTACGCCTGTTAGCACCGGGCCGAGCTCGCGGATGAGTGAAAACGCCACAATCGTGCCTACAAAAATCGGGTCGCCGAAAATGTTGCCAATGGTATTTCCCGCCTGTAACGCAAGCACCATGCCGGTAAACAAGCTGGTTAGTGCCACTACGCCAAATGATTCCACGCCAATGGTTACGCCTTGCTCAATGGCTTGTTGCCACTCAAATTTAGCGTGCAACGTCCAAAACACAGACGAGCTAACCATGCGGGCCGCTCCGCCCACCTGGCTAAATAAATTTGTCATGTATTTTCCGATAGCGTTAAACATTATTTCTTGTATATCCTCGGCACGCGCGCCGATAGTGCCGTGCATAATTCGTAATCAATCGTGCCGGCTTTTTGGGCCAGTTCGGCCAGCGTGATTTCCTCGCTGCCTTGTTTGCCGACAACGACTACTTCTTCCCCCACACTTACCGGGGAAACGTCCGTGATATCCACCATCAGCATATCCATGGTGACATTGCCGAGCACCCGGCAGCGTTTTCCTTTAATGAGCACGTCGGCCTTGTTAGACAACGCCCGCAAATAACCGTCACCGTATCCCAACGGCAACGTGGCTACTTTCATGGGTTTAGCCGCAATAAAACTGCGCCCGTAACTGATGCTTGCCCCGGCGGGCACGTCCTTGATATATACCACCCGCGTTTTTAATGACAAAGCCGGCTCATATCCTTTTTCTAATCCGTATGCACTGTGTCCGGGGCGGACCATATCGTAGTGTACGTCCGGCCGGGCGTGAATAGCCGCAGAGGCCGCCACGTGACGCAAATTAACCTTAATGCCGCGTAATTGCATATTCGTTAACGTGTCGCGGTAATAACCGATTTGTTCTTCGGTAAAATCCGCGTCGGTCTCTACGCTGGATAAATGCGTATACAAACCATCTAAAACGATATACGGCTTTTGGTTAAGCGTTTCCAACACTTCCACTACTTTACCGCGGCGCGTGCCGATACGCCCCATGCCGGTATCTTGTTTCACATGACAAAATGCCGGTTGTTTAAGTTTCTCGGCAATTTGGCAGACGGCACGGGCCGCTTCCAAGCTGGCAATGGTAACGGCTAATTTATTTTTAATAGCGTACTCAAAAGCTTCAAACGGGTAAATACTGCCCAAAACCAAAACAGGCAACGTAATTCCGGCCTGACGCAATTGCAAGCCCTCTTCCACCGACGCAACACCCAAAAATTCGCACAATTTATTTTCTTGCAAGAATTGGCTCACCGCCACGGCTCCGTGCCCGTACGCATTGGCTTTTACCAACGTTAAAAGTTTTACGTTTTTTTCTACCGCGCCGCGCACGCGCGCTAAGTTAGCGGCTAACTTAGTCAAATCTACTTCGGCGACGGTAGGACGTAAAAGCGGCATATTCATAATTACTCCGGCAACGTAAGCTGGGTATTTCCGCCCGCTACTTGCGCCACCTCCGCCTGTTCGGGGGCCGGATTGGTAAACAGGGCATATTCACCAAAGAAAGCCAAATCAATATCCCCCACCGGGCCGTTACGCTGTTTGGCAATAATCAGCGTAGCTTTATTTTTAAGTGATTCATCTTCGCGTTTATAGTACCAATCGCGATGGATAAGAGCCACCACGTCGGCATCCTGTTCAATGGATCCCGATTCGCGCAAATCGGAAAGTTGCGGCTTATTGTCCGTGCGGCTTTTATCTTCATTTTTACGGCTCAGCTGCGACAGCGCCAACACCGGTACATTTAACGTACGCGCCAAATCTTTAAGCATACGGGAAATTTCGGAAACTTCCTGCTGGCGGCTCTCGCTGCGGCGTTCGCCGCCGCGGATCAGCTGCAAGTAGTCAATAACGATAAGCCCCAACTCTTTGCCTTGTTTTTTCAAATCGCTGGCTAAGCGGCGCGCACGCATACGAAGCTCGGTAATAGAAATGCCCGACGTATCGTCAATGTAAAACGGAGCGGAGGCCAACCGGCCCAGTTCGCGCACCAAATCGCCCCATTTGCTTTTTTCCATCCAGCCTGTACGCAGCTTATGAATTTCCACCATAGCCGCCGCGCCCAGCATACGTTCAAAAATGCTTTGCCGGCTCATTTCTAACGAAAAGAAAGCT
>JAGCMD010000010.1 GCA_017646765.1 Elusimicrobiaceae bacterium
CACACGGGCGAAGTGCGAAAGGCAAAAACCGCGAGGCCCGGCCCGAAGGCGTTTTGCGTCAGCAAAACGACCGCAGGGGACTCCCGCCGAGCGCAAATTAAAAGCCCCGCCTTGTGCGGGGTTTTTAATTTGCCCGCGAGAGCACACCCACTGCTGGGTGTGCGTCGGGAGGCGAAGGCCGGAGCGATGTTTTTGTTTGAGCACGAGTCACACGGGCGAAGTGCGAAAGGCAAAAACCGCGAGGCCCGGCCCGAAGGCGTTTTGCGTCAGCAAAACGACCGCAGGGGACTCCCGCCGAGCGCAAATTTTAAAACCCCGCCTTTGTGCGTGGTTTTTTAATGTCTATGCTCGGAGCAAGCAAACAGCTTTACTTGCGTCGTGGAAACTATATTATTTGTAAAACCGACGGAAAGATTTAAGACCTTCTTTAACCAGGTCCGCAGGTAACGGTTGCGAAACAGGATCGTAGAGTCCGTTATATTGCTCTACTCCGCCGAAATTATCCAATGCCAAAATATCATCCCCCACCCGAATTGCCTTTTCCGTATGCCCGGCAAATACAGAAAATGCACGCGGGGTAGGGTCAAATAAATTATACCCTAAGGAGTAATCTCCCGGCGCATTCGTACAGTGAAACACTTCTTGCAACAATGTGGGCGCAATATCATAATGCGTCGTGCGATAGTCATTTAAAACGTTCTCGTTCTTTCCGTCGTACACAAGCAAAGGCACTTTGGTTTGCCAATCGGTAAAGTTGCCGTTGTGTCCCCAGAAATTACGGTGGGAATCATTAAATTCTTGTCCGTGGTCGGCGGTAATGATGATAAAGGTATTTTCCAGCAGCCCCTTCTTTTTAAGTGCATTTAATACGTCATCTACCATTCGGTCGGAAAAATGCACCGCGTTTTTATATTGATTAAAATAAGGCGTTGGGTCTGTTTTGTTATTTAAAAGTATATAATTGGGCGGCTGCGCCGGCGTAAAAACAGTATCCTGCTCTGGGTAACTATACCCGTGGGGCGCATCCAAAAAAATAAAGCCGAAGAAAGGTTTTTCTCCCGTTCTTTTAGCTAAAAATTTTTCAAAGTCTTGCACGGCATTTTCGTCGCGTTCCCAACAGGAACTTCCTTCCGAACCGATACGTAAATCAGGCACAGAAACAAACACATTGCGGTAAAAAGCCGGGCTGGTTAATTTGCTGCTGGCAAAAATAGCCGGCTCATAACCTTGCTGCCAGGCGTGGCTAAGCAAAACCGGCGATATATGCAGATTAGTAACATCATCCCAGTAGGAAGAAGGCAAGCCGTAAAAAAGCGGAAATACCCCCGCCGGAGTTGAATTACCGCTGGAAATGTGATTGGTAAACCGGTGCATCCCCGGCAACTTGGACCAAGAGGATAAGCGGGGCATGATTGACTCGGTAAAAGCATCCGCCCGCCAGGAATCAATCAACAAAACCAGTACATTTTTGGGCTGTTTTACTGCCGGACAGTTAAGCGGGGCCGCCGGATAATTCAACTTACCACGATTAGGTATAAAATAAGGGTTTTTAGCGGGCCGAAACCCTAACGCCTCCAACCTGCGGTTGGCCGAAAACGGAAAACTAAAAGGAAGTACTTTACGTTGTGCCATAATTGACGGCACCAACCTAAATTGCCCCCAGGCATATAGACCGTTATATACAAGAAAACAAACTCCCCACGCAGCCAACAAGCTTATCAGCCATTTTTTACGTAACGCCGCTTTATTGGCTAATACCCACAAACCGGTTTCTAACGCTACAATAATCAGACCGCATAAGGCAACCAACAGCCACATCGTAACGGGAAACACAAAAATTTCCCGCCCGGCCGGACCGAAGAAAAGCCCCAACATAAATAGTCCTATGTGGAAACGGTATTGAGAAAAAACTAATAAATCCACCGCCAGTACCGCCGTAAAAAGGCTAGCCAACGACACAGCCGCTATTGCCAAACCGCGTGCGCCCGTTTTCTTAAACGGCCGGCACAACAACCCAAGCAACCACGCAAAGAAAAACGCATGCCCTATAATAAAACTTACGGTAAACAATAGGCCGAAGCCATCGGTAAAAAACCCGTTAACAGCAAAGAACAGCAGCGAAATAATACCCCATATCACGCCGTGAAAAGCACTAAATGTAAATAACGGATATCGCTTCATCGTTCTCCCTCTATTTCCACACTTCCCGGGTCAACCGGCAAATCCCGTTAATTATTACGCAACGACACCCCGTTCATAATACGCCAAGCCGCTACGGTTCGCAAATCGCGCGCACGCTGTAATACTTCTGCCCGTTTCTCTTCGTCAAGCGGCGTAGAAACGCCCGGCAAAAGCTCGGTTTTGTTTTCGTGTAAACGTCCCATTTCGTTGGCCGTAATCCAGTAATAAGCTGACACGCCAAAAGGAGTTCCCTCTTGGCTCGTCGCCAGGATATTGTGCCCCAACGCATAGTAAGGTGTGTTTTTGGCAAGCACAAGTTCCAAAAGCGTAGCTGCCAGATCCATGTGACTGCCGGCCGCCTTAGCAGGCAAACGTTTCTGGGCAACCGGCCGGCCTATCAAAATAAGCGGTACGGCAATGCGTTCATAATCAGACGGCGAAGCCGTCAAGGTCCAACGGTCTGCATGGTCCCCGGTGATAACGACTAAACTGTTGGGATATTTTGCCAAAACAGCTTCCACAAATTCCGCCAAATACTTATCGGCATACGCAAAGTGCCACATACGCGAAGCCACCAACTCTTTATCCGCCGTTTTAGCCGGCAGCATATTTTCAAAATCTTTCACCGTAGGCAAATCGGGTTCGCGGCTCATATCCACGCGGTAGGGCGGGTGATTGGAGCTGGTCAAAACAACGTTAAAAGAAGGCTCGTCACCTATCATCTCCGGTACTTTTTGCAGGAAATCGCGGTCAGCCACTCCCCATACATTGGCCTCGCCGCTAAAATCAGCCGCATAAAAACTTTTGTCAAACCCTTGATTATTAATAAACGTACCTACTTCGTTCCAAGACGGGAACCCGCCATAAAAAAACTGCGCCTTATAGCCCTGTTTTTTAAGCTGTTCGGGCAGGCCCGTTTCATACGGTTTTTGCGCCGTCTGACGAGACGAGGCGTATAAATTTAACTCCGGGATGCCCAACAACACCGAGGTCAGCCCAAACATAGTACCGTTGGAAGCCGGTAAGAAATGAGACACTAACTTTGCATCAGACCGTTTCAATAATTTTCGTACACCTTGGGCCAACGGATATGACGCATAATTATCCAACAACGGCCACATCATATACGTTTCGGCCACAATGACAACAATATGATCCGGCTTTTGCCCGCCAGCGGCCTGCTGCGCCAGCAACGGCAATAAATCTTCCGCCGTATACTCGCTTTTTCCCATCAGGCGAGCGGCTGCCGTGCGGACCTCTTGCGCACTTACCTTAATGGCACTTTTGCGCAAATCTTTATACAAACTTTTCGCACGGTAAACCGCCTGTATATCATCCAACACAGCTTCGTTAAGAATATGTTGGTTAAGGCGCGCCGCGTTCTTCCAATAAATAGATTTATGGAACGAAAAAGCACCCCCGTACCGCACAAAAACGGCAAACACCGCCACAAATAAACAAATGCACGTAACCACCACCCATGGCCGGCGGGCAGACAAAAGCGGCTGCTGCCATTTGGAGGGGAACAGTTTGAACCACCCGCGCACTAAATAACCTAGCACCGCACTGCAGATGAGTATTCCAATCACGCGCCAAACGGCATTGTACTGGTCTATAGCGGTGCTGACAATAGCCCCTACGTCATCGTGAAACGTATTAAACATAAACGGACTAAAAGCACTGTGAAATTCTTGATAATACGGGATGCGCATTTGAAACAGGGCCGAAAAAACAAAAAGCACAAAACACGCCCAGTAAAACCGGAACTTTTCCCCGTTCCATTTCGGCCACGCCGTGCTCAGCAGCGTGCCAAACACAAACGCCGGCAATACGCACGCACCGGCTGTCTTCAAACTGATACGCAAGCCGTACCACAGGGTCAAAGCAATATCTTTACCCGGGGTATCCGGCAGGAGTGTATCCGAAAACAATACTAAAAATGTGGCCCGGAAGCCGGACAAAACAACCAGCAAGAACACAAACAGCCATGCATCTTGCATAAAATTTTGCACAAATCGTGCATAACGTGTTTTTTCCATAATTATATTGTAGCAAGTTTCAACCGGCTTCCACATCAAAAATCCCCCGCTTCACACGGGGGCTTTGTAACAAATTACCCAACCCTCTTTTTATAAATTCTCTTTAATGGTTTGGGCAAGCCGCTTAAGGCCTTCCACAATTTGCTCTTTGGTGGCATACGAGAAATTAAGCCGAAGGTCATTTTTAACATCTCCCGCCGGATAAAAATCCACCCCGGCCACATAGGCCACTTTGTGTTCCACGGCCTTGGGAAGTAGTGCCATCGCGTCCATGTGTTTAGGTAACGTCAACCACAAGAACAGCCCCCCTTCCGGGCGCGTCCACGTAATACCCTCCGGCATGACGTCTTTAAGTGTGCGCAACATTAAATCGCGTTTTTCACGGTAAGAAACTACCAAATCGTTAATATGCGCTGCCAATTTGCCGCTGCGTAAATACGCCGCGGTAGCCAACTGCAAGATGGAAGAGGTGCACAAATCCATCGCTTGCTTTAAAATCACGTATTTGCGGATGACTTCTTCCGGCCCGACGACAAACCCTAACCGGAACCCCGGCACAAATACTTTAGAGAACGTGAA
>JAGCMD010000011.1 GCA_017646765.1 Elusimicrobiaceae bacterium
AAACTCAAAGTGGATGCTTGGCTCAAAAAACTAGGTTTTTAGATGAAAAAACTCATCCAACCCTTACGTCTTCTTGTACAGGCCTGCTTTATGGCGGGCCTGTTTTTGCCTATATTCCCGTTTGCGGATAACATCGGACAGAAAATTTGGATAACTATTTTGTTTGTGGGGGTGTTTTTCTGCGGATGGATATGTCCATTTGGGGCGTTGCAGGATTGGCTCGGTTGGATAGCCAAAAAATTACATTTTCCCCGCTACAAACTGCCGCAAAAGTTACAACAATATGTTCAACTCCTGCGCTACGTTTTGTACGGCTTAAGCGTGATAAACATTGTGCTTTTTTTCCTCAACAGCCGCTTCTTTTTTGAGCATAGCGTGGTGGCCGGTGCCTGGGAGTGGGTGAGCGGTAGCGTGATGGTACTTTTTTTGTTGGCTACGCTATTTACGGACCGCCCTTTCTGCAATTATTTTTGTGTAAAAGGCGCCTCGTTAGGGGTATGGAGCGTATTGCGCCCCATTGGAATCACAAGAGAAGAAAAATCCTGTGTGCATTGTTCCAAATGCGACCAAATATGCCCCATGAATATTGAAGTTTCTAGCGTAGCATTTGTACGTCATCCCAACTGCATTAACTGTATGCAGTGTTTAACTGCCTGCCCGAAAGGATGTGTAAAGTTCAAGTTAATTCATTCCAAAAGATAATACCTAGCCCCTTACTTAGTTAAGGGGCTTTTTAATGTCTAAAAATATGTATCCAATCTCCGAAGTACGCATCCTCTTAATGTGATAAAATAACAATAGGGAGAAAATATGAAAAAACTATTCGGGTTACTGGTACTATTTACTATAACAACCGGACTTTATGGGTTGGATGTTTCTTCTTTGTCCTTGGCTGATTGCGAGCGGGATGCGCTTAAATCTTCCGCCCAACTGCAAGGTTTAGAAGCACAAGTCCGTTCTTCACAAGCACAGGAAAAAAGCGTGTCGTCGTCCCTTTATCCGTCTTTGTCATTAGATGCAAAGGGAGTTTGGGTATCGGAAGTTCCCACACTCAAATTCGGTGGGCAAGAGTTAAAATTTGGCGATACTTGGGGGTATTCTGTCGGGCCGACTGCCAGTTGGGTGCTATTTGATAATGGGGCACGCAGTTCTCTTAAAAAAAGTGCTTCTAAAGTGGCCAGTGCGCAAGAACAGTCTTATGAATTTGCCCGGAAACAAATTTTATTACAGGTGCAACAGGCCTATTTTTCCGTACAACAATTTTTGCAACGGTTGGTATTGTTAAACGGACAGTTGGAAGTTGCGCAAAAACAACTTGACGACGTGCAAGCGGCTTATAAGGCGGGTGCTAAAAGCAAGTTGGATGTTTCTATCGCTCGTAAACAAGTATTAAAAACGCAAACCGCGATGAGCGGGGCTCGCAGTGCGTTAGCCGGGCAATTACGTGCGTTGTTTAAGTTAACCGGAACAGATTACAACATTGACCCCTCATACCCAACAGATAAACGCCTTGCTAACGCCAAAGAAGAAAATAAAACCTCCGCTGTATTAGATACGGACCCGTTGGAAAATACGCTCCAATTGTTCCGCCCGTACAGTCAAAGCGAGTTTGATGAAAATTCTCCTAAATTGGCCGCTTTGGATGAAATGGCCCAGTATTATGATTATTTGGCCGACAGTTATAAATCTTCGCTTTATCCGCGCGTGGCACTTCAAGGCGGTGCTTACTTTGAATACCCCAACGGTGCTATCCGCGAACATGTATTTTTAGGACGTGCGGGAGCGGCTGTTTCTGTCCCGTTATTTGAGGGGGGGAAAGACCGTCAGCAAGCCAAGGCACAAAGGGAACTTTCCCGTGCCAAAACCTATGAAAAACAAGATACGCAAGAAACGTTGACGGCCTTATTTTTATCGGCAAAAGATCGCTTGTACGGTTTGCAAGTGCAAGAAAATTTACTCAAAGATACCATTAAACAAACCAGTGAAACGGCACGCCTTACGTATCAGGCCTATAAAGCCGGGGCCGTTACTTTTTTTGAAGTGGACCGGGCCAATTTAGATTTGTTGGAAAGCCAACTTTCTCTGGCAGATGTACAAGTGGAGCAACTCAATCAACTAGCCATTTTAAATAGTTTAGGTAAGGAGACCTTATGAAAAAAAGAATTATCATAGCCGTAGTGGTACTTTTAATTTTAGTAATCGTGGCATTGACGTTTTTCCGCAGCACACCGTTTCATTACAGTGGAGTGGCCGAAGCCGTGTCCGTAGATATTTCTGCACGTTTGAGTGATACCATTCAAGAAATTTTAGTAGAAGAAGGTTCCCCGGTAACGCAAGGGCAGGTAGTAGCACGCCTAACCTGTGACGCGGCAAACCTTAAAAAAGAAATTACGCAAACGGAGTTTAACCGCGCCGCACAACTTTTGAAAACGACGGCCGGTTCGCAAGAGAATTATGACATCAAAAAACATCAGTATGACGAAGCCGCACTTCAGCAAAGTTGGTGCACGCTTACCAGCCCCCTTACCGGACAAGTGCTTTATAAATACTATGAACCCAATGAATTTATTAGTGCGGGTAAAAAAATGCTTACCGTAGCCAATTTGAAAGAACTGGACGTGTGGGTGTACGTACCGCATGATGAACTGGCCAATTTGTCTGTCGGGCAAAAGGTAAGCGGCTATTTGCCGGAAGCAGATAAAACGTTTAAGGGCCACATTTTGGCGATTAACGACCAGTCCGAATTTACTCCAAAAAACGTACAAACGCGCGAAGAACGCACCCGGCTTGTATATGGCGTGAAAACACGTTTTGAGAATGATGAAAATTTAACCCTTAAACCCGGCATGACATTGGAAACGGAGTTTGTAAAATAATGTCTATTGAAGTTCGGGCAGAACATATATCCAAAACGCTCAATACAACGGTGGCTTTGACGGATGTGAGTACCGTTTTTGAAGCCGGTATCGTGCATGGCGTGGTAGGCCCGAACGGAGCCGGCAAAACCACGCTGCTACGCTTAATTAAAGGGCTGTTAAAACCCGACAAAGGGACCTTCCGTTTTACCTATCGTGACAAGGCATGCCCGGCGCAAGAAGCCATAAGCCGAACCGGATATTTTCCGCAAGAACCCAGCCTATACCCCGATTTAAGCGTGTGGGAGCATTTAGAGTTTTTC
>JAGCMD010000012.1 GCA_017646765.1 Elusimicrobiaceae bacterium
CAATTGCTGGATAATTTGTTCCAAGCGTCTGTTCAGATCCTGCAACTCTTGCGTAGCACCGGCAAGTGCGGTTCGCAACGCGTCGCACCGGGCGGACATTTGTTCTAATAATTCGCTGGTTGTTAAAGTGGGTGTGTTGTTCATAAATTGGGAAGGTTAATCGTAAAAATAGAGCCCAGGCCCCTATCGGACACAATGCTGATAGTTCCGTTGTGTAATTCTACAATGCGCTGTGCCATGGGTAGCCCCAGCCCCCAGCCGGTGATTTGGCCGGTCAGGTCATCATCTACCTGATAGAACGGTTCAAACACGCGGTTTACATCTTGGGGACGAATGCCAATACCGTAATCGCGGACGGAAATAGAAACGCTATTGCCGTGATTTAAGCACTGGACCTTAATTACTTTTTCTGTTTTATTATTAAATTTCATGGCGTTAATAAGCAGCTCTTCTATGCATAAACGTACCAAGGGCGCATCGGCGGTGATAGTAAGTTGGGCCGGACAGTCCGTCTCCACAAAGGTGCCGCGCCGTACCGTATCGGCCTGGGCTGCAGAGCCTGCCAAACTTTCTTCCATGGCTAAGGCTTTGGCGGCACTTTCTTTGATAAGCGGTTTAAGCTCAACGGGTTGCTTTTTTAAATGTTGTTCAGCAATGGCAAAGACTTTATTAAAGTCTGCCAGTTTATCCACCAATTGTGATAAATGGGTGCCTTGCACGGAAATTTCTTCCAATGCTTTAGCGGTAAACGGTTCCAACGAGTGTTTGCTTTGTGCTTGCACCGCTTCGCAGTAACCCGTAATAATGGATAGCGGCGTACGCAACTTGTGAGCAATCATGGTTAAAGTTTGTGCATTTAGATTTAGGTCCTGCTTGGTCATAGTCGTTCCTATTAGAAGGAGGCTTCCAACTGAATATAGAAGATATCCCGTTTATTATTGTTATGCACATCAAACACATGGTTGTAAGCCATATCAACCGTTACACGTTGAAAAGCAACAAACGAGTTCCCCGCCATAACGGAGTGTTCCGATTCGGCATTGTGATATTCCCCGTAGCGGTATCCTAGGTAAAAAGAGGATCCGTTACCCGCCCACATACGGGCCAAGCGTCCGCTGAGGGTATATTTAGCAAGTTGGTGGACGATATCCAAGGTTTGCGTGCGGGCTAATTCTTGCTGGTCCATGACACTGCGTAAACCGGCCACCCCGGACACGCCGTTGGGATATTGAAACACGCTGCCGGTAATGTCCAACCCAAAAGCATTGTATAAAGTTTGGGAAAGCCCCAAAGTGTAAGCCGCTTGCGAGTAGTGGCGGTTTTCCATAGAAGCGTCGTTGTAAAAAACAGTTCCTTGTTGTTGGGCAAACGAGGCCATCAAGAAGGCATGGGTATATACTTCGTTGATTTCATCTTCCCGTAAGGGCATGCTCATTTGTGCATTTACACCCCATGCGCTGGCATCTTGAAAAGCAGCATTATCGCTTTTGTTTTTTAGATAATAGAAGGGGCGTATTGAAAAACGGACCAATTCAAAATTAAGTGCAATCGGTGCCGCTACCGAGAATACCGGGTCTTTAAAAACGCGTTCGTTGGCCATTTTGGCTTCCAATCCGGCCAGCGTATTAAGCGTAAGGGCCATGGTGGCTTTGGCTTGCGCTTGGTCAAAATCTTTTGAGCCCGTATAGGCGGCCGACACTTCAATGGTGCGGGCGTGTAGTAACACAACCGTCAATAACAACAGCAAAGTAAGCGTTAGTTTTTTCATATACTATATTTAACCAAATTTTGCTATTTTTGACTATGAAACTTTCTTTGGCACAGTGAGCGATATTTGATAAAATAAAAAATATGAAGAAAATCGTTTTTTTATTTCTCTTTTGTTTTTTACCGCTTGGTGCGTCGGCCGCCCATATCGTGCGCGGGCCTTATTTGGAAGATCCCACCCAAACTACGTTAGTGCTTCGTTGGCAAACGGATGAGCCTACGCCGTCTTGGTTAGAGTATGGCCCGGTACCGCGTTGCAACCAAATTATGACCGTTACCCCCGAAGGCATGAATCACAAAGCGATTTTATACGGCCTGGTGCCCAACCAAGAGTTTTGTTACAAAGTATATGTATATAACCAAGCCAAAGACGGCGTGCAAGAACCGGTAGAAGGTTCGTTTCGTACGTTGTACTCGGCTGAACGTAAAGTAGTTAATTTCTTAGCCGTAGGTTCTACGGCTTCGGATGCGGCGGATGTGCTCTTGAGTGACGGCGAAACGGTGGATGCGGCTGCTTCTTCCGCCGCTATAGAGGCGCAAGTCCAAGCGCGGGCTAATTTAGCCGAGCTTATGGATAAAACCAAAAGTGATTTTTTAATTCACACCGGAAATTTAACACACAGCGGGCTTAATGCGGATGCCAATGCGGAATTTTTTATACCCTTTCAAAATTTACTGCGCCACACGCCGCTTTTCGTGGCCCTGGGTCCCAATGAATACGGGCCGGACCGCAACGACCGGGGCAGCAAATCTTTCTTTCAAACAAACTATCGGCGTTTCCACGATATGCCGTGGAGCAACGCTACCCCGAAGTATTATTCGTTTGATACCGCCAATGCCCGTTTTATTTTCTTAGATACAAACGTGGCGGAAGGGGCGGTATGGGCTCCGGAAATAACAGAAGAGTCCGCACAGATAGCATGGCTTAAGAGCACGTTGGCTTCTGCTACCGAGAAATGGAAAATTGTAGTAATGAATGCGCCCGCCTATTCGTCGGGTGCGCGCGGACCAAACACGGAAGTGTTTTTGAATTTAGTAAAGATTTTTGAAGATTACCGGGTTAATTTAGTGTTGCAGGGCGGCGATGCCGATTACGAACGCACGTTCCCTATGTTCCGCGGCGAAGCCAAACCGCGCGGAATTACGTACGTCACGTTGGGTACTGCCGCCGGAAAACCCACCAAGCGCGAAAACCCGGATCCTTCCACCGCGCGGTTTGTATCGGCCCGCCATTACGCGGCCGTCAAAATTGTGGACCGCAAATTATCCGTCAAAGTATATAGTGATAAAGGCAAACAATTAGACAGCTTTGATTTGTATTTGTAATCAATTGTTTACATAAATAAGCCGCGTATCTGAGCTGTTTTCAGATACGCGGCTTACTAGTTCCATATCAAGTAAATCCGGGGCGTTTCTTTCCAATAAAATTATTTTTCTATTCTGATTTTGCGAAACGCGCGGAACAGAACCGCCAACATCCCCACAATTACATATAAGGAAAAGACAATAAATACCACGTCTTGCGGGAACTTAATAAGCATTACCACCAAAAACACAATGAAAAGCAAGAACCACGGACTAAACCCTTTTTCGCGTTTGGCTTTAAAGGCGGCATACGGCACATTGGATACCATCAGTAGCGAAAGCACCAACATCGCAAACCACACAAAATTGTAAATGTGCGGCAAGTAAACAGTTAGCAAGTGGATATTGCGTCCGCCGGCGGTGCCTTCCATAATGCTGTATGAAATAGCAAAAGAGGCCAAAATGCCCGCAGCGGCCGGGGTGGGAAGTCCGCTAAAGTATTTTTTGGAGCCCTCTCCCGCGTAGGCCATAGCATTAAATTTGGCTAAGCGCAGTACACCAAAGCAGGCATACACACACGCAATCGGCCCGCCCCATGTGGGTTGCGTATGCAGTACAAAAAAGTACATCAGCATCGCAGGAGCCGTGCAAAAGGAAACCGCATCCGCGAGCGAATCCATTTCTATACCAAAATTGCTTTCCGTGCCCAGCAGTCTTGCCATGCGTCCGTCAAACATATCAAATACCATGGCAAACAAAATCAGCCATCCGGCTTGGGCAAAATTTCCTTTGGCCGCCGCCAAAATAGAGAAAAATCCGCACGCCATATTGCCAAGCGTAAAAAGCGACGGTACCGTTACCGCGCCGGTATGTTTTAATTTTTCAACGACTTTCGTTTCCTTTTTTTCTTCTGCCATAAAATTATTTCCACAACGCAAGCACGGTCAACCCGCCCTGTACTTTTTGACCTACTTTTACCATCACGCGCACTTTGTCTTTGGGCATATATACAGCTACTTGCGAGCCGAAACGGACCAGCCCGATGCGTTCGCCGATTTTTACTTCTTGTCCGGGATGACGCCAGCTTTCAATGCGCCGGGCAATTGCCCCGGTGATTTGCTCTACGTGAGCAAAGTGGGCCGGGTCGCCGTTTTTGAAAATTTGGATGAGGTTACGTTCGTTTTTATCGGCATCCGGGTGGTCGGCAAATAAGAAAGTACCTTTGTTATAAAAAATTTCTCCGATTTTGCCGGCAACCGTGGCGCGTTGAACGTGTACATCAAAAATGGATAAGAAAATGCGCACCACGATAGAATTAGGGTCTTCTTCGGTTTTGATAGAAAGCACGGTGCCGTCGGCCGGGCAGGCAATTTCGTCCTCGGCAAAATCGGCCTTGCGTTCCGGGTCACGGAAGAAGAAGGCGCAGAAAGCTGCCGCTAACACAAACAAGGTGCAAAGCAGCGCACTGTGAAAAATCAAACAACCCAACGCCAGGAGCATTCCCAGCGCAAAAAAACGGAGCCCCAAAGGCAACACGGTGGAGACCCAACCAAAACTTTTGGATAATGTGCGTTTGATATCTTCTAACATAGGAGTTTACTGCCGGTGGGATAGATTTGAATGGCAGATTTAAAAGAGTGGGCAGGGGGGGACTTGAACCCCCACGACCTTGCGGTCAACAGATTTTAAGTCTGTCGCGTCTGCCATTCCGCCACCAGCCCTCTGTTATTATTGTAGCAAAAAATAGGGGTGTGTGCGCAAGTGTTTATTTTCCAGCAAGTTTAAGCGAGTTATAAAATTTCCGGCAAAATAAACTTTTTACGCCCAATTCTTTAAGGGTTTGTTGCAATTGTCGGTCGTCGGTTACGGCGATAACGCGTTGGCCGCTTTGCGCTAAGAAGCCGGCACGCTCGCAGATGATTTGGTCGGCACTGTCGCCCTCGGTAAACGAGATATGCACCCCGCCGCGGTACAAAGGGCCGATGGGCCGGAAAGAACCGTCAAAAATTACTTCGTACGTGTGCATACAGTAGCGTTCATCTAAAGAAACGGCTTCCAAAAAGTTCAAGAAATCGGCGGTCACTTCTTCTTCGCTGCGGGCAAATTCGTATAAGAAACTGCGCACGATATTTAACCCGTCAATTAAATAAATAGTAGGCTTGGTAGTTGTATACATCATTATATTGCCTTTGCGGTCCAAAATTGTTATAAGAAAATGATACAATATAATACCGTTGTAAAAAAGCGGTCTTTGACAATTTCCGTATTTCGGGGGTGTAATAGATTCGACGGGTATCTGTTGCCACCCGGGAGCAAGTGCCGGTTGGCCAGGCCGGCTAAAATAGGGCCAAAAAAATAAGCAACAACAATCAAGTTGCCTGGGCTAACGCTTAGTCCACGGCGCCTTTTGTGTCTTCCATGCGCGAAAGGAACGCCGTCAAACCATGGAATGCGATCAAGCAGGCGCGGTTCGTCTTGCTTGATTTAAGACACACGAACCAAACCGCCGCCGTGCTGTCTTGCGCTTAGACGGCGGTACTCAAGCAAGACTAAACTTGTAGTGCCCGAGAGGAGAAGATGTTCGGACGGGGGTGCGAATCCCCCCACCTCCACTTTTTATGTAAAAAGTAAGGTTTTAA
>JAGCMD010000013.1 GCA_017646765.1 Elusimicrobiaceae bacterium
ATTAAGAGCCACCGCGGTTTCTTGTAATTTAACACGCAAAGTTTTTAAATTTTCTTCGGCTTTTTGCAGGGCCTCGTAATTAGCAATAATTTCTTTGGAAAGCGTTTCCTCTTCGGCAGATTTTGTTTCCATTTCGTTGCGGACGGTTTCTTCCTCGCCCCAGTACGCTTCCGGTGCGCGTACATTTTCCGCGCCGCCCCCCACAAAAAATTCATCCTGCACGGTCCCTTCTTGATAACTGTATCCGCCAATAATATAGTTAATTAAATTTTCCAACTCGGGTTTATAGGAAAGCTGGGCCTTGAGTGCGTTTTGCGGCACCGTATGCTGCGCCGAAGGGACTTTGGAAAGCACAATAAATTTAGCACGCGCTTTACCGTGTTCTTTCAGTAATGTTACGGCGGCGTTGACGGTTTTTTCGCTTTCGCACATCACCGCATCTAAATATTTTCCAAAAGCTTCCTCTACAATTAAACCCAACTCGGCCGGATATTTTAACGCTTTGCGAAGCGTCCCTTTCACTCCGGTCAGACCGCTTTTACTAACCAGCTGTGCGCCCACCCAGTACGGATCGTTTTTACCTTGGGTTTGAATCATATCCAGTTTGGTTTTTAAACCGGCTACGGCGGATTTAACCACCGATAATTTTTCGTTAAGTGCACTACGCTCTTGTTGGAGTTCACGCAAGGCAGTTTCACTCTTGGAAATATCTTCACGCGCTTGGTTGCTGGCGGCTTGTGCGGCCTCTACACGCGCAGTAATTTCTTTTAATTTTTCTTCTTGTTCGGCAAGCCCTTGGGTTTGAGATTGGCTGATTTTTTCGGCGGCGATTAAGTCTTCGTTTTCGCGCTGGGCGGAAGATTCTTCCAGCGAAATACGGTTAGACACTTCCATTTGTTTCTGCACAATATCCATCAGCTCGCCCGAGGCACGTTGCAAATCGCTTTCGGCTTGGAGCAAATCTTGTTCTAATTTTTGTGCCGCAGCCGTTTGTTCGTTATAATTTTTTTGGAGCGGGTCCAACTCCGCGCTCACTTGCGCCAGTTGTTCTTTGAGTTTGGCAATCGTGGGCACCAGTTCCTGCAAACGGCTCTGGCCGCGCTGGGCCTCCGCGCCGGAGGCCGCCACCTGAGCCGTGAGTTCGGCGGTCAGGTTATCGCAGTTTTTAATAGCGCCTTCCAACAAACCGACTTGATATTTACTGGCGGAAATTTTTTCGTTAAACTCCGCCATCTCTTTTTGTTTATGCGTTAAATTTAAATCTAACGCGGCCGCCGCACCTTCTTGGGCGGAAATGCGGTTTTCCAAATCGTTTTGTTTTGTGACAATGGGGTCCAACTCGGCCGAGTGTTTGGCAATCAATGCGTCGGCTTCTTTAATGGAACAAACGGAAATAGCAATTTCGCTTTCTTTAAGTTCCTCGCGGTACTTTTGATAGAGCCGCGCTTTTTTGGCTTCGCTGTCTAACTTTTTGATTTGCTCTTGAATAAGCACGACCGTATCGGCCAGGCGGGCCAGGTCCAAATCTACGCGCTCCAAACGGCGCACGCACTCCTCGCGTTTGGCTTTATATTTGGATACGCCGGCCACTTCTTCAAACATTTCGCGGCGCTGCTCGGGGGAAGCGGAAAGCACGCTTTCTACGCCGCCCTGGTCAATAATGGCGTATCCTTCGCCGCCGATACCGGTATCTAAAAACAAATCGCGGATATCGCGCAAGCGGCATTGGACTTTATTAAGGTAATACTCACTTTCGCCGGAGCGAAAAATTTTACGCGTAACGGTAATTTCGTTAAAATCTAAGGGGAGTTGGCGCGAAGCGTTATCAAAAATCATACTGACCTGCGCCATATTTAACGGGGCGCGTTTGGCAGTTCCGTTAAAAATAATATCCACCATGGAAGAAGAACGCAGCGCCTTCCAACTCATCTCGCCAATGGTCCAGCGCACCGAGTCTATCACATTTGATTTACCGCAGCCGTTCGGGCCGACCACGCACGTAATCCCCGGTTCAAAATCTAGGCGGGATTTATCGGCAAACGACTTAAACCCCATAATCTCTATTGCTTTTAAATACATAACGTCCCCTTAGGTAGATATATATTGATTATACCATTTTCCCCATACAGCATAGGCAAAAAAGCAGAAAAACATCCCCTTACGCGAACGAAAAAAGCCCCCCGAGGAACATGAGACGAAAAAAAACACTTGCAAAACTTAAATTTTTTTATTACACTTGATTTGTACGTTAGTGTACGTTAATATTAACGACTATCCTTATAAGGAGGAGTTCAACAATGGCTGAAAAAGTATTGAAAGTAGGCATGGACCGCGAAGACGGTTTCTTGTACTACATTGACAAAGACGGCGATATCGCCCGTGTGCAAATGGCCCGCGGCGGCAAAAAAGGCGGTAAACCGAAAAAAGTAGAAAAATGCGGTATTAAAAAAGAAAAAGGATATCTCTATTTCTTAGATAAGAAAGGCGATATCTCCCGCGCCAAAATGGTAAACGCCAAATAAGTTTACTGTTTTACAAACACCCCGCTCATTGGAGCGGGGTGTTTTTTACCAAATACTTTGATGACAAATTAGGGCAAGCTCGTACAATCCGAACTATTGTTACCTTGTTCGGCCTGCGCACGGCAGGAAATTTTAGCTATGGTACTGTCCTCCAGAATCATTACAGAATCCGTCCAAGTTTTCATATCCGCTGTGAATATACTGCCCTTTGTGTAGTCTCTTTCATCTTTTATCCGCACTATCCTTATGCCAAAGCCGCTTGAGTCTCCGTAAATGCTATAATCATAAAACTTACCAGAACACCAACCATCTTCCTCACAAGTTAAGCCGGATGTTAAATCTAAATCTAACACACCGGAAGTTAACATTTTGTCATCAAACTCAGCCGGAAACCCGTTTTGTAAGAAATACGCCGCTATTGCTTTTTTAGCATTTCCCACAAAGGTTATCATTTCGGCGGCGCGTGCTTTTTCCACTGCTTTTTGATATTGCGGCAAGGCAATCGCGGCCAGTATTCCGATGATTAAAACTACCACAAGTAGTTCTATGAG
>JAGCMD010000014.1 GCA_017646765.1 Elusimicrobiaceae bacterium
CCACCTGCCCGGTTAGCGCGACTAGCTCGTAAGAGCCAAGCGCGTTAGGGCAGTATGCAAGATAAGCTAATTGCCCGGTTAGCGCGACTAGCTCGTAAGAGCCAAGCGCGTTAGGGCAGGACTAAAGTTTTGAAATATCCTTCGGTAACCCCGGGGGATATTTTATTTTGTGTAACAACCCCCGGAATAGCCGGGAGAAGAAGAAAGGGCGAAACACTGCGGGATGACTTATTATTTGTCATACCGGCAGGTAGTAAGCCGGTATCTCCCGTTTTTATTTACGCAAGGGACGGAAACGAACGGAAAGAAAATCGGGAGACGACGCAAAGCAGTTTGCGTTGCTCCACTCTTCCAAAAATAAAGCCCCGTAAAGGGACTAAATTTTTCGGTGGTTGTAGTTTTCCTAGCACTATGCTGATTGTTCAAACAGGCAGTAAACAGGCTGAAAATGGTACTTTTTTTCTTTCCAAAGCGGCAATGAAGCGGCAAAAAGTGCTAGTTTTTCTGTTTTGCCAAAGCGGCAGAAAAGCGGTAAAAAATGGCAGTTTTTTTGGAACTCAAAGCGGTAGAAAAGCGGTTGAAAATGGCATTTTTTAATAAATTTGAAGCGGGGAGAAACCGGCAAAAAATTAAATTGATAAATACTAGCAAAGCATATAAATACTTGACAAATAAATAATTTATTAGTAAACTATTTATATGGAAACTAATAAAACGGATTTACGCTCTTACGGTATCAATCCGGACAAAGGGCGAAAATATGAAAACATTACTTACGTGCTGGCGCTGGTTTACAGTATCTTGCAAGCACGGGTGGAAAAGCAATTAGCACCGCACGGTTTATCGGCTGTGCAGTTTAATTTGCTGATGCTAGCCGCTTATCAAAACAATGGTAAAGGCATTAGCCAAGTGCAGGCGGCCACGCATTTGATTGCTTCAGCCAGCAACATTACCAAATTGGTAGAAAAATCGGTGCAAGCCGGATTGCTTACTCGCAAAACCAACCCACAAAGCCGCCGGGAAAATATCATTTGTATTACTGCAAAAGGACAAGAACTAATCGATCAAGTCTGGCCCGGTTATGATAACTTGATGCGCGGCTTAACCGAAAAAATTCCAGTTGAAAGCCGACCTCAATTGGAACAAATTTTAAATAATTGGCTTACTAAATTACAACAGGAGAAATAATATGCTGTCTTTGATTAAAACATTTTTCAATCGTCCGTTTTTGGCATTGTTTTGTACGCAATATTTAGGGGCGTTTAATGATAATTTTTTCCGCACTGCCATGGCTACTTTTATTACCTACAAAGTAACCACCATGGCCGATGGGGATAAGGCCGTTATTGTGTCGCTAGCCGTGGCATTATTTATGTTGCCATTTTTTCTGTTCTCAGCGTTGGCTGGGGAGCTGGCGGATAAATTTCGTAAAGATATTTTAATCAAAGCTACTAAAGGATTAGAAGTAGTAATTGTATTGCTGGCCGGAGTAGGTTTTTTAACGACTAGCGTCTATTTGCTTCTCTTTGTTTTATTCTTAATGGGTACACAATCGGCTTTCTTTGGTCCGGTCAAGTACAGTATCTTGCCCGATATTTTGGATGAAAAACAGCTTATTGCCGGGAACGGTATCATTGAGGCGGGGACGTATGGTTCTATTTTACAAGGCACCATTTTCGGCGGGATTGTGATTACTGCAAACGAATATTTACTCCCCGGTGTGATTTTGGGTGTAGCGGTGCTCGGTCTCTTAGCCAGTTTGTTCATCCCGCCTCAAAAGCCAGCGAATCCGAATTTGAAGGTAGATAAAAATTTCCTACGAAGTACATGGAAAAATATGGCGTTTGCCAAACAAAACCACGATATTTTCCTGTGTATTTTGGGCATTTCTTGGTTTTGGTTGTTGGGCACGGCGCTGATTGCACAGATGCCGGCATTGGCGCATAACATTTTAAACGGTACACCGGGGCTCTTTACCTTTTTGCTTACACTTTTTTCGTGTGGGATTGGCTTAGGATCTTTGCTCTGTCAATTTTTAGTAAAGGGCGAAATTACCAGTAAATATGTACCGATTAGTGCACTTGTTATGACCATA
Organism: Elusimicrobiaceae bacterium; assembly: GCA_017646765.1. Taxonomy (GTDB): domain Bacteria; phylum Elusimicrobiota; class Elusimicrobia; order Elusimicrobiales; family Elusimicrobiaceae; genus Avelusimicrobium. The sequence continues at coordinate 2,096 of JAGCMD010000014.1, forward strand.
TTTCTAGCGGATTTAGCCTGTGCTACTTCGGGCTATGTGCCTTCGGCAGTTCCGGTGGATTACAAAGCATTTTTGATGACTTTTGCGGGTAAACGTATTACGCTTGATTTACTCGGTTTTGCGGTGTGCGGCGGCTTATATGTGGTACCGCTTAATGCCATGCTACAGTTTTTGGCCACCGGGGATACCCGCTCCCGCGTGATAGCCACTAATAACATTATCAATTCGCTTTTCATGGTGCTCGGCAGCGGCTTTTGTGCCTTGTTACTAGCCATGCACTTTACGATTCCTACCGTATTTGGTGTGATTGCGTTTGCCAATGCGTTAGCCGCTGTTTACATTTGCGGACTCTTGCCGCACCACATCATCCGTATGATTATGACACGCGTGTTAAACTTCGTGTATGGCGTAAAGGTAAATGGCCTGGAAAATTGGAAAAACTTGCAAGGCAACGCGCTTATTATTGCTAATCACACCTCGTTTTTAGATGCCGTTTTGCTGTGGGTATATATCCCGGGGCACTTATATTTTGCGATTGACACATATGTCAGCCAAAAGTGGTGGGTCAAACCGTTTTTACACCTTGTAAAATACTTCCCCATTGACCCCACCAATCCGATGGCCGTTAAGTCCATTATTGAGGAAGTGAAATCCGGCAAACGCGTGGTCATTTTCCCCGAAGGACGTATTACCACAACGGGCGGACTTATGAAAATCTATCCGGGTCCAGCGATGATTGCCGATAAAAGTAACGCACAACTGCTGCCTATTTGCTTAGAAGGCAGCCAATATTCGTTGTTTTCACGCTTTGGTACGCAGTTAAAAACGCGTCCACAAAGTAAAATTACGATTTCTATTCAAGCACCCCAAACCTTAAAAATTGACGAAACTATCAAAGGCAAAGCGCGTCGTTTAGCAGCGGCCCGTGGATTGTATGACATTATGGTCAATATGAAATATGAGGCCGGAAACGCCAGTGAAACGTTGTTTGATTCGCTTATTGATGCCTACAAATTAGTGGGCCGTAAAAAACGTATTATCAATGATGCCACCCGTCATCCGCTTAATTTCGGGCAGTTTTTAACCGCGGTTTTTGTGCTGGGCAAACAAATCCAAAAGTATGCCAAACCGGGCGAATATGCCGGATTTTTGCTCCCCAATATGACGGCCAGTGTGGTGGCGTTTTTCGGGATGCGTGCGTTTAACATTACGCCGTGTATGCTCAATTTCTCAACGGGCGTAAAAAATATGCTCGCGTGCTGCAAAGCGGCCAAAATATCTACCGTGTTTACCTCCAAAACATTTTTGGAACAAGGCGGACTGTTAGAAACGGCGGCCGCACTCAAACAAGCGGGGTTGAAACTTGTTTATTTGGAAGATCTGAAAAAGCAAATCACGCTTCGGGATAAATTGTTGGGCGTAGCTGCTTCGTATTTCCCGCGCCGTTACTACAAAATGGTACGTGGTAATGTAAGTCCCAAAGACCCGGCCGTGGTGCTGTTTACATCGGGTAGTGAGGGAACGCCCAAAGGAGTTGTGCTTTCTCACGAAAACATTCAAGCCAACCGCTTGCAGTTACAAAGCGTGCTAGATTTCGGCCTCAAAGACCGTATGTTTAATGCCATGCCTATTTTCCATTCATTTGGTTTAACGGCAGGCACCTTGATGCCGCTTTTGTGCGGAATGCCGGTGTTTTTCTATCCGTCGCCGTTACATTACCGCATTGTGCCGGAGCTGATTTATGATAGCAACGCGACCATTATTTTCGGTACAGATACGTTCTTTAATGGGTATGCCAAAATGGCCCACCCGTACGATTTCTACTCGGTACGCTTAGCTGTGGTGGGTGCGGAGAAACTCAAAGAAGAAACTATTCGCAAATACTACGACCAATTCGGTTTGCGCATTATGGAAGGATACGGTGCGACCGAAACCGCGCCCGTCATGGCCGTCAATACGCCCATGTACTTTAAGCGCGGTAGTGTAGGACGTTTGCTTCCGGGTATTGAATACCAGTTAGAAAAAATCCCCGGCGTAGAAGACGGAGGTAAACTGCTCGTAAAAGGTGCCAATATTATGGCCGGATACTTACGCGATAGTAACCCCGGTGTGTTAGAGCCGCCGCAGGACGGTTGGTATGATACCGGCGATATTGTGCGCGTAGATGAGGATGGTTTTGTGTTTATTTTAGGCCGTGCTAAACGATTTGCCAAAATTGCGGGCGAGATGATTTCTCTTACCGCTGTAGAAACAGAAATTAATACGCTGTGGCCTAACAAAATGCACGCGGTAGTAAACATCCCCGATGAGAAAAAAGGTGAACAGTTGGTACTGTTTACCACGGAACCGACGGCCGAACGCGGATCCTTGCTTGCCGATTTCAAAGAGAAAGGCCTTAGTGAACTGGCCGTACCCAAAACCATTCGTGTAGTGGAAGAAATTCCGCTGATGGGTACAGGCAAAGTCGATTATGTAAAATTAAAAGAGATGGCATTAAACAATTAGGATTATTCATTATGAAACAAGAAACAAATGCGTTATGCCCCGTATGTTTAAAAACAATTCCCGCTGTAAAGGTACAACGGGGAAGTGAGGTATGGTTGGAAAAAAACTGCCCCGAACACGGCTCATTCTCCGTGCAGGTTGCTAAAGATGCCGAGCGTTTTTTTGATAAAACGTATGATGTGGAAGGGAAACCGTTTCAGGCAATTACGGCGTTTCATGGTAATTGCGGCCCGGATTGCGGTTGGTGCGACGCACATAAACAACATATTTGTACGGGACTCATTGAAATTACGGAAGCGTGTAATTTGGCGTGCCCTATCTGTTACTTCGGCAAGAAATCTTCTGAGCATATTTCTGTGGATGAATTTAAAGCCCGGTTACAAACATTACTTACCGTGGAACAAGGCCACTTGGACGTACTGCAAATTAGCGGCGGAGAGTGTTTGTTACATCCGCGATTTAAAGATATTTTGCAAGAGGCATTGCAAGCGGACATCGGGCGTATTTTAATTAACACCAATGGGCTTAATTTACTAACCGATAGGGGGCTGTTTAACTTTATCCAAAAACATAAAGACCGGGTAGAAATTTATTTGCAGTTTGATGGTTTTGATGACGAAGTTTATCAAACGCTTCGCGGTCAACAACTCCTCGCACAAAAACGGGAGATTTTGCTTCGGCTTTTCTCGGCCGATATTAAAGTTTGCCTGGCGGTTACCGTTTATCAAGGGAACTTAAAGGAAATTCCGGCTATTTTGAAACTAGCGGTAGATTTTAAAAATATCTCCGGCATTACGTTTCAACGTTTAACTAAAGTAGGTAGTGCCGTTGGAACGAAGATTCCGTCCGTTATGCAAGAGGATATTTTGCTCGCGATCTCTAACAGTGGATATATGAAGTATAAGGATTTAATTCCGCTGCCGTGTTCGCACGAAAACTGTACCAGTTTGGGCTTTTTGTTTTGCCAAGGAGATAAAGTATATTCCTTGGGAGATTACATCGATTATTCCAAATGTAAGGCGCAACTTTCCAACCGCATTGCGTTTGATAAAACGATTTTAGACTATATGCAAAAAAACGTTTGCAAATGTTTTGTGGGGAAAGTGCTGGGTGACAATTTTATGTTGGAAAAATTGCAAGAATTCGCCCAAGGAAACGGGTCGGTCCATAAAGATATGAAAATTGTGCGCATTATTGTAAAGAATTTTATGGACGCGGACACTTTTGATTGGCAACGTGCCCAAAAATGTTGCACAGGCGTAAGTGTAGGCCATGGAAGAGTAATTCCGTTTTGTGTGCATAATACTTTGAAAGGGAAAATAATCAGGACAGAAAATAAAGAACATTTGCAGGCTGTTACGCCACCTACGCTGGCCCCTACCCCAAAACCGGCAAAAAAACCGCGCTCGGTTTGGGAAATAGTGGGAATTGTGTTTTTGGTTATCTTAGGAATTATAGTGGCCATCCCGTTCTTATTATTTATGACTTGTCTTATAATGATTGGTAGCCATTAAAGAGTAATATATGTTAGCTTATGCTATTTGTTCTGCTATTGGTTTGATTGCCGGGGGTGTGGTGGCGTGGAAATTACAAATGCCACGCCCGCCTGAGCGGGTGCGCTTGCCCATTTATGTATGCGCCTTTATCGGGGCCATTTTGGGAGCCAAAATACCCATTTGGCTTTCTTATGGCTGGCGCGACTATCTCATACAGGGCAAAAGCGTAATGGGCGGTATATTGGGGGCGTTTTTAGCGATTAACTTGTATAAAAAGTGCAGCGGGAATGTAGGTGGTTTCGGTGGACGGTTTGTGATTCCGCTAGCCGTGGCGGTTGGGTTTGGGAAAATTGGTTGCTACTTAAACGGTTGTTGCGGCGGAGCGCTTTTTATTCCTGTGCAACTAGTAGAAAGTATATTTCAGTTTAGTATGGCAATCGGTTTATACTTTTTTTACCGGCATACACAACGGCCGGATTTATTATTTCCCATCTATCTGCTTGCCTATCTGATTATGCGTTTTGTGATTGAATTTTGGCGGATAGAACCCCGCATATGGGGTGATTTAACGGTGTATCAGTGGTTAGCTGTTGCTTTTATTCCGGTATGTATTTTAATTCTTTGGAGGCGCACGCATGATAACGTGGTTGTTGCGGGCAAGTGAACATGCTCATAATCCTGCTCTTTTTTTAGCGGGAATTATACTTGTTTATATAACGGGTATAGCTCTTTTAGCGGCGGTAGTGTGGAAATTTTATGAATACCGCCACACTTCCCAAACACTGGAAAAACAACGCACCCACTTTTTTTCTACGCGTGAGATGTTGCTGTTGGTTTTGTTGTTGTTTCCATGTTGGATTGGCTCTTGGGGGCAAGTAGCCCTACCAATAGTGCCCTATTGTTTTTTCTTTGTACTGGGTAGTATCGGACTTTTGTTTGCTACCGGGTGGCACGTGTGGGCCAAACTAAATATCGGACGTTTATGGTCCGACGGGATAGAAATTAAACAAAATCATCCTTTGCGTACTACGGGGGCTTATGCGCTGGCCCGCCACCCGATGTATGCTTCTCTTTTGCTTTGGTGTTGGTGCGGGAGTTTGATAATGGCTAATGCGCTTACGTTAGTACTAGTAAGCGGACTGTTTTTGCCCTTGATGGTGCGTCGGGCCAAAGCCGAAGAACAGTGGCTTTTACAAAAAAACCCGGACTATGCTTTGTACCAAAAGAATGTACGGATGATGAGCGTTACATTATCGGGCGGGTGGAGTGTGGCGGTACGGTTGGTATTAGCGCTTGCCTTGTGTTATTTTACGGCGATGCACCAAATCACATTGGCTGTTTTAGGTGGCCTGATATTTATTCACTTGTATTTGGGATATAGTCTCAAACCGGAAAAAACGGCGTTTTCATACCGTTCCAAATCGGGCATGATGACGGTATTTGGGCTACTGGGATTATATATACACCCGGCGTTCTTTTATTTTTTCTATGTAATTGTTGCCATGTGTTTGTACGGGCTTAAATGGAATTGCCCGTGTATGTGGGTATATGAAAAATATCATGGATGTCCTTGTTTTATGTGGATTAAAAAATGCCGATTAGCGGCCATCAAAAAACGGTAGAAATTCTGAAGTAATTGTTTATAGCAAAGCCCCCAAATTGAAACTTGGGGGCCTTATCTTTTAACGATTCATTACTGTACTTTTTGTTTCTTTTGATACCAAAACGAGGCCACAATCAGTAACACTGCTAGGCCAAACAGACCCAAAATACGGTACAGCGCTTGCAATTGCCAAATATCGGAAAGGAAAAACTTGGCTAACGTAAGCCCCATAATACCAACGCCCACTTTAGAAACCACACTTTTTTGCAACCGGAGCCCCAAACCAATGGTACAGAACCCAAATAGGCCCCACGCTAACGTATAGGTCAGTGCTTGGGCTAATTGCCCGGTAAAATCAAAGGTTAAGTAGCTTCTCGTATTAAACCAGTGGGCAATTTCTATGTTAAGCAGCCAAAACAGCATACATCCGCCCAACGCGTAAAACGCATTTTTCCACCGGGTTGGTTTTTCCCACAAATAAGCTGTTACAAATAGTGCACTTGCCGTGAGCCCATAGATCCACAGGTACCAGTTCCAAATACGTACGGTTGGCAACGGGAAAAAATCTCCGCTTAACAGCAGCCAGGCGGATACCATACACAACAACCCCGCCGTACCGATTTGCCATCCCCGGTAAGGCAACTCTTTGTATAAGCGTGCCAAGAAAACAGCCTCAGCCGCCCAAGCCACACATAACCAGTAATCATGGATTTGTAGTGGGAAAATAACCGTTAAGAACACCAGCGCGGCCCCACTCATAAACCCAATGCTAACCGGGTCTGCTTTCCCCCACAATTTGCGTAACAAAAGCGCGTAAATGCCTAATAATACGGCAGGGATGAGCCCCAACATATTGCAATCACAATAATCTGCCAAGAGCAAACATTCGATCAAACAGGTGCTTAATCCGGTTAATGCACACGCAATCCACGGGCCGGTTTTACCCCAAAAATGTTCTTTACTTAAAAAGGGAATCACGATAAACAGCCCCAGGAAAGCTGCCACCCAAATAGATAAAGTGCCTATCGGTGCGGCTGGATTGGCCCAAGCCAAGCGACCCCACAAAGCGAGTTGTACCAGGCCGGCCCCAACGGCAGCCGCCGGGATCGTAAAGGTTGTTTTGTATAGGCGAGCAGCCAGGACGGTTAAGGCACATACTACAAAAGCTGTAGCTAATACCCAATTTACTAAGAGTGTATGCCCCGTTTGGGCAATGACCGTTAAAATGAGTACAAACGGAGTAAGTGCCGTTACGGCCCCTACGCCTTTTTCTTCAGAAGAGATTTCGGTCAGTTTCCCGCTGCGGCGCAAAGCAAAAAATACGCCTGCACACAAGAATAACGGGATAAAACCACTTAGTAAAACTAAGAGGGAACAGCCGCATCCTCCCGTACCTATCAGTAAACTGATAAACAGGAACAGGAATAATACTCCCACCGCTACAAAAGACACCCACAACATGCCGGCCAGTACGGCTAGCACTAAAGTCCCTGCTAGCAACAAACCTAATATACCAAACACGCTGATAAAATCAAGCGTAGCCGTTTGCCCGGGTAAGAGCGACAGAACGAGCAGCCCAAGCATAGTAGCAATCGGGTAAAATACAGAGAAGCCGTCCGGTTTTTTGCCATTGTGGCACAGGGCCAGTTCCACTCCGCTGTTTAATGCCGCAAACAGCATACAAGCCCCTAATGTAAGCCAAAGGGGCAACTGTGAGGATTGGTTCATCATCCAGGTACATAAAATGAGGAAAGATAACACTTTGGCTATGCGTGCAAAGAAATACGCTATGTAATCTTTCCCGGCCAGTACCAAGATAAGTCCGTTTACAAGTAGTGCGTAGCCCAATAATTCCAGGGAAACAATTATTGTAGAAGGCAAATTAGCTACTACCGGGGCAGACAACCACGCTCCCACCGGTAACATGAGCACTAACCCTGCGGTTAAAAACCAGCCTACCGCGTATGAAATAACAGAAGGGGTTTTGTGTCGGCGTGCTAACCAAGCGCTGGCTACTGCATAAAGCGAGAAGAAAATCACAACCCCCAAGAGTTTGTAATTTTCTAAGGGGAACAGCCAGGCCGCTTGACTAAGCCACGTGAAAGACAATGTGCAAATGAGAAGCCCGTTCCATCCTTTTTTAACAGCCGCATAAGCCGCGGCGGCATTGATACAAAACACGTAGAGGAAAAATGCTACCCACGCATCGGCAC
>JAGCMD010000015.1 GCA_017646765.1 Elusimicrobiaceae bacterium
CTCATAGAACTACTTGTGGTAGTTTTAATCATCGGAATACTGGCCGCGATTGCCTTGCCGCAATATCAAAAAGCAGTGGAAAAAGCACGCGCCGCCGAAATGATAACCTTTGTGGGAAACGCTAAAAAAGCGGTAGCGGCTTATGCTTTACAAAACGGATTGCCAAATTCGGACGTAAGATTACTACAAGAAGGTGTTGCGGATTTGGATTTAACAAAAGGTCTTACCTTAAATGAGGCCGGCGAGTATTATGAAAGCAAATATTACGGATATGGAATTTCGTGCGGGGGGGAGTCTTGTTCTTTTACCATCATGCGTATTGCTGCCCCGGGCGGAAGTGCAAGCGGGAATGTGCATGCTAAAATAGGGCTTTCTACCAACGATGGACGGAATTGGATTTTTAGCGAAGGGGTTGCCGATAAAATCGGACAGATTACCTGCCGTGCTTTACAGGACCAAGTAACCAATACGGTTTCCTGCGGCGATATGTAAGCCAAACCGGAACATTTAACCGCCCTGTCTTATGTGGCCGGGGCGGTATTTTTTACATTAACTGGTTGACAAGGCCCCGGAAAAAGTACAATATATATGTATGAACGGACGCAAATTTTTATGGGTAGCCGCGCTTGCAGTGGCGCTACCGCTGGTGGTTTATGCGCAACTTTTGCCGGAAGCGGCGAAAGGCACTTCCCGTTTGGCGCGTCCGGGGACTTATAAGTTATTACGCCCCGGGCCCAAAATGTCCGTTTTGTCTCCCGGAGTATTAAGAAATTTACGCCCGACAGCTGTGCGCTTGTCGCCTACGCAGGCGCCGGATTTATCCCGGGTGTTGGGGCCGGGCCCGGCGCATAGCACTAAACAGGTCTGTCCGTTTCCTGCTAAAAAACCTACCACGGCCCCTGTTACCGGAAAACAAATTTCTAAGACGGTTTCCCAACCGCAAGCGGCTGCTTTTTCCGGGGCTGCGGAAGTGAATACCTGGGAGCTCCCCTCGGTCTATCCGTTTTTTGCCGTACCCGCGCCGCGTCCGCTGCATACGCAAGTGTTACGTCCGTTGCCTGTGGGAAAGTTGGTACTTAAAAACCACGAAATAGAAGCTGTTATTTTTGATATGGATGGCACCTTGTTAAATTCTCTGCCGGCGTGGGAACACGCGTGTGCGAAATTTTTACGCACGCACGGGATTCTTTTACCGCCGGAGATAGAAAGAGAAATTGAGAAAATGTCTTTAGAGCAAGGCGCACGGTACATTAAAGAGCAGTTAAACTTGCCGATGAGTGAACAAGAATTATTAAAAGGCACGTTAAGCATGGTGCATCAGCATTATGCTACCGATATATTGCCTAAGCGCGGAGCGATGGAAACGTTGGTTCGGTTGCGTGAGCAAGGCGTAAAAGTGGGTGTGGCTACCAGTTCAAAAAAAGATTTGGCCGAAATGGCTTTTAAGCGGTTGGGGATGAGTCCTTATATTGACTTTGTTATTTCGTGTGATGAAGTAGGCGTGGGGAAGAATTCTCCCGACGTGTATGAAGCTGCCCGTGAGCGTTTGGGATCTTCCCGCGAGCGTACGCTGGTGGTGGAAGACGCTCTGTATGCGCTAAGAACAGCCAAAGCGGCCGGCTTTGTAACGGCCGGGGTAGAAGATACCTTCCATCCGCCGTCTTACGAGGCGAAGGTGGAATCGGAAAGCGATTATTTCTTGGTCTCTTTAGAAGACATATTTAAAAAATGATGACAAAATGGATAGTCGGTTATTTGCTGATAGCTTTTACTGCGTTGGGCACGGCGACATATACTCATTGGGAGGGGGAACCCGTCCATGAGTTTATTGTTTCCGGGCAGGTAGAAGGATATAAAAAGAGCGGCTCTGGGCGCCACCGCTCCTATTACGAGGTAATTGCATTTGAATTTGAGGGGAAAAAACACAGTTTTACAAGTCCCTTCCCGGTTGCTGTTTCCCCGCGGTTGGGCAAGGCGCGTCAAGTGGCGGTCAATAGCGCGCATCCCGATCAGGTTCGTATCGTATTGTGGGAACCGCTGGAGCGTACATTGCCTTATTCGCTTAAGCAAAATACAGACGTACTGTTATTTTGGCTGTTCGGTTGTGTAATTTTCGGTATAGGCTGGTTTTCCTATGCGCGTTATTATGAATTTTTCCGCCGGGCTATTATTATACCCGGAAAAGTAACTTCTTATGATACGCGAAGAAGGAGTAAAGGAAGAACTTACTACCTGGAAATAGTTTCTTATACTTTTGATGAGATATCTTCAACGGTAACCGATACGGTCAGCCGGTATGAAGAACCTAAAATGGGTACTGTGCGCGAGGTGGGGGTTGACCCCCAAAATTTCAGGCGTGCGCGTGTACGTTCTAACGACCACTCTCGGTGGGTAGCGGCGTTGTTTGGCTTAGGCTTGTGGGTTATAGCGATTTTTATCCCTTAATATACTTCCCTAAAATGAAAGACCACGCGGGGACGGGCCGTTGATGTTACCCGCGTACATAATCAAAAAATTGTTTTACACGGGGGTCGCATAGGATATCTTTAACCGAGATATCCTTTTTTAAATGTACGCCGCTAAGCGTGCGGCACCGGCTCAGTGCCACATACGTTTGCCCCGGCGCAAAGGCCCCGCGCCCGATATCCAAATAAATGTTGTCAAATGTCAGCCCCTGCGATTTGTGTATCGTAATGGCCCACGCTAATTTCAGCGGATATTGTTTGAAAAATCCTTTTACTTTTGGCTCCAATTTTTGCGTAAGTGCGTTAAATTCGTAGCGCACATCTTCCCATACGTGCGGCTCTACCGGATAGACCGCGCCTTTGAGTTCAATTTGAATAAAATTTTCGCCCAGTTCGTGTACGGTGCCGATATCCCCGTTGACCCAATCGTCCGTATTGGTCAGCATCATAATTTTGGCGCCTTTTTTAAGTTTCAGTTCGCTTTCCGCCGGTGTAATTTTGGGGTTGAAACCTTCGTCTTGTGCGGCGTGATACGTAAACTCCGGCCCCGGCAAGCGCGAAAGGTAATGCAAATTGCGCCACGCGGCTTCGCGGTTGGTGGGAGATAAAATAATGCAATTTTCAAATTTATCCGGCAGTTCAAAAGTTTTATGCGTGTTTAGCAACGTGTCTAATTGCGGTTGGGAGATTTCTCCTTCGCGAATTAGATTAAGTAAATGGGCAAAATCTTTATCGGTCTTTTGGCGGAAAATGCGTTTGAGTTCAAACACTTCCAACGGCAACCGTTTTAACACGTGCGCTTCAAAAAAATACGGGCTTTGATAGGCTTGGTTAAAAACGTCAAACAGGCCGCTTGTTTGTTTTTCTTCCACGGGAGGAAGTTGGAATAAATCGCCAAACAGTACAATTTTTTTACCGCCAAACGGCAAATCGTTATGGGTAGAAAGTTGCAAAATATAGTCCATGGCGTCTAATAAATCAGCCCGGAGCATGGAGGCCTCATCAATAATGATGGTGTCAAACGCTTCCACGGTTTTGCGCGGCAAGCGGTGTAAGTTGGCCGTATCAAACAAATTGCCCGGTTTTAAGCGGAAGAACGAGTGTATGGTTTGCCCGTGTACGTGGATAGCCGATATCCCCGTGGTAGCCAGCACGACGACGTTTTGCGCCGAGTGTTCGGCAAAGTAGCGCAGCAGCGTCGTTTTGCCGGTGCCCGCGCGCCCGGTAATAAAAATAAGCGGCGTAATGGCGGGTTTAGCTTCTAAAAGTTTAAGCGCGTCTCTAAATTCGTCCGTTAAGATAATGGGGTTTTGTGTTGCAGGCATACTTTATTATAGCTTTTTGCGGCCAACTAGTATTTTTTAAACCGGGCGCGTAGGCGTGGGTTTTGTTACGATAAGCATATGCACACGTCTATAGGGTTAGCCTTGTTGCTCAGTTTTTTGGCCGGAGCCGCTACCGCGTTGGGCGGGCTTTTGGCCTTTGTGATTAAAAAAGAAAATTTAGCCGCTTTGGCAATAGGGTTGGGTCTTTCGGCGGGAGTGATGATTTATGTGTCCTTTATGGAACTACTGCCGCAAGCGCAAACGGCTTTACAAGCGCAGGGATACGGGGCTTGGGTAAGCACGATGCTGTTTTTTGTAGGGATTTTAATTGCGTGGGGGATTGACTATTTTTTACCGTCGCACCACATAGAAATGCACACCTTGGATCCGTCCGATAAATTAAAACGGCTCGGTTTATTCACCGCGCTAGTGCTGGCTGTACACAATTTGCCCGAAGGATTAGCCACTTTTATGGCTACGCTCAAAAGCCCTGCCTTGGGGTTAAGTGTGGGTGTTGCGGTAGCGCTGCATAATATTCCCGAAGGCGTTGCGGTAGCACTGCCGGTGTTTCACGCGACGGGCAGCCGCCCAAAAGCATTTTGGTATAGTGCACTTTCCGGGCTGGCTGAACCGGTGGGAGCGCTTATCGGATTTTTGTTATTGCGTCGGTTTTTGCATGAAGCCGTCTTTGGAGTTTTATTTGCGGTAATTGCCGGCATTATGGTGTATGTAGCGTTGGATGAATTATTACCCACTGCCCATGAATACGGCGAAGGACACCATGTTATTTGGGGCGTGATTGGCGGTATGGCCGTGATGGCGGTGTCTTTGCAGTTATTGTAAAAATGCCCCGCGATATGGCGCGGGGCATCCTTATAATTTGTTAGAAAATTAGCTCAGCCAACCAAAACGAAAGCATAAGCCCGATAGAATAACTGGTTACGTTGGCGGCAATCGTGAGTATAAAAGCATCCTGAAGCGAAATCTTTTTTAAGTTCATCAGCCGGATAATCAATGTCTCTGCTAAAACGCAGAATATCCACAAGAAAGCACTTTCCGAGGCATACCACGCTAAAAACACCCATGAAAAGGCTGTGGTTAACACATTGGCTACGGCTACGCTATATAAAATGGTAAAACTTTTTTGTGTGTAAACCAGGTAGGCGGCTGCGGCTATTAACTCAAGTAACAAAATAATAAGCAGTGAAAACAGGGCATCTTTGCGTGCCCACGCGCCGGAGTGGGGGACAATATCCGTCGGCTCTACGGTCAGCGAGTTCTCATCCACATATACATTATACCGGGCGCGCAAGCGGTGTGCCGCCGGGAAAATGTTGCTCATGCGTTTAGAGCCGTCCTCAAACGCGATAATTAATTGTTGGAAATCGGTATATTCATACGCAACGGAAAAACAAGTTCCCGCAGAACAATATAATTTTTGCAAGCCGTAGTGCCCCAGCGGTTTGCTTTCCAAGCATTGATTGTCCGAGCACTGAATTTGTTCGCTATGTAAAGGATCAATGAAGGGCTTTTGGGCCGTGTTGTAAATAAACGAAAATTCCATTTCCGGTTTAGGCGACACATCTGCCCAAACAGCAGTTAGCGGCAGCATCAGCAAAAATGTCAAAATCAATTTTTTCATTTTTTCCCCTTCTCCGTCCTTTTTTTGTATTATAACATTATAAAAGAAAAAGGGGGAGCGAAAAATGTTACTTACCAAAACACAACTGGAAAAATATGCCCAAGTGATGTTGTGGGCGTTACAAACGGCCCGTCGCAACGGGAAAGTTAAGCCGTATGATGTGGTGCTTTTGCGTACGGATGTGGCGGCTATGCCGCTGGCGCAAGAAATTTATAAAGAGCTCCTTGATAAACGTTTACAACCGGTGTTGCGTTTTATGATGCCGGAAGAATTTGCCAAAAATTTTTACACGGCTGCCGATAAAAAGCAACTCGCTTTTATTGCGCCGGGCGAAAAAGAATTTCAAGGCGGTATTAACGGGCTTATTGCGTTGCGTGCCCCGCAAGATTTGACTCATCTAAAAAAGGTAGACCCCTCCCGCATCGCCCAAACGGCGGTAGCCCACAAACCGTTGCGCGAGATTTTGGATATGCGCGAGCAAACCGGCGCATTTTCGTGGACGCTTTGCAATTATCCAACGGAAGAACTGGCTAAGCGGGCAGGACTGAGTGCCAAAGAATATGCCAATCAAGTGGCGCGCGCGTGCTTTTTGAACGAAAAAGACCCCGTCAAAAAATGGCAAGAAGTAACCAAGCAAATTACCGAAATCGGCTTATGGCTTTCTTCTTTGCCTATTCAAACACTTCACGTGGAATCGGCGCATATGGACTTGGAGGTGTTGTTGGGCGAAAAACGCAAATTTATTGCGGGCGGCGGGTGCAATGTGCCGTCGTTTGAAATTTTTACTTCGCCCGATTGGCGCGGCACGAAAGGCGTGTATTTTGCCGATTTGTCTTCTTACCGCAGCGGTAATTACGTTAAAGGTGTGCGTTTGGAATTTAAGAAAGGGCGCGTCGTCAAATCTTCTGCCGAGCAAGGCGGCGAGTTTGTGCGCAAAATGTTAGCGATGGACCGCGGGGCGGCGCAAATCGGCGAGTTTTCACTGACTGACCGTCGGTTTTCCAAAATCACCAAATTTATGGCCGATATCTTGTATGATGAAAATTTTGGCGGCAAATACGGCAACTGCCATGTGGCGGTTGGGGCCAGTTATGCCGATACATACACCGGCCCGCAGAAAGAATTGACGAAAGCTTTAAAACAGAAACTGGGCTTTAATGATTCTTCGCTTCATTGGGATCTTATCAATACTGAAAATAAACGTGTAACGGCTAAACTCGCTAATGGGACGACCGTAACCATTTATGAAAAGGGCGAATTTAGCTACTAGGTCCCAGAAAAAATAGGTCTTTGGACCCTTGTTTTTGTACCAAAATCCCTTATACTATAAGTATAGGGGTTTTGTGTTGATAAGGAGTATGATTATGCGTGCGTATAAAAAATATCTGATTTCTCTAATTGTTTTACTCGTGTGCGCGCCGGCTTTTGCACAGGAGTTAGAGGCGCTTGTCAAGGCCGGGGAAAAAGTAGCCGAAGCAGGCGAGAAAGGGGCGTTTGTCCAATGGGTATCAGCGACCGATAGAGATATTTACAAGGCCGTTGAAAAGACGTTGGGACCGGATGTTAATAACGCGCTTTGGCAACAAGCCGCCTCGCGCCAAATCGGGCTGGCGGGGCAGCCTGTTTCTGCGGAACAGAGGAGCGGAAAAATTATTACCCCGGTAAAGCCAACGGCTAAACCCAAGCTCCCCTCTTTCGCAGCGAAGCAGGCGCCGGGTTTATCGGCTAAATATTTAGAAAATTTTAAAAAGCTGTCGCACCAACAGGCGTTGCGCGAAGTAGTTGTGGCGCGCGGCGCACAACTGCCCAAAAATGAACCTTACCCTAATGCGCGGGTCTGGTTTCAATTTTCTCCGGAGGAGTTTAACCAATTAACGGTAGGGAAATCCCGTCGTATAGAACTGGACTATTCCGATGCGGCTAATATCATGCTTTCTATGAGTGTGCGCCAAACCGGGGCGGCCTATAGGTTTGCGGAAATCCCCGACTTCCCCGTGCTGGGAAATGGCCGCCGTTTATTTCGCGGTATGAGTTTGGAAATGGACAAAATGAGTAATATTCTTGAAAACGGCCTTCGGCTTACCGATGCGGATAAATACGGTACAGAAACTGCCGGGAAGTGGGATCTTCTTTTAGGAAAC
>JAGCMD010000016.1 GCA_017646765.1 Elusimicrobiaceae bacterium
TATCGCACGCCCAACCCGAAGTTTTATCGTCCGCCGCCCGGCAGGCGCAACCGTTGGAAACGCGTGAAAATATCTCCCAATTTCAACTGCGGCAACAGTTAGCGGAGGCGGTGCGGGCGGAAACGGCTAAAAAGGGAACGGTAACCACGCACTTTTTAGACCAGTTCGCCGCCACTCATTTGTCGTCGCAGGATGAAAATGATGCCGCGGTTTTTGATTACGAAGCGTTGCGTTATGCGGCCCAAGCAGAGGAAAAACAAAACCACGCCGCCCAACAGCAAGATGGTTTGCGTTGGGAAGGCAGCTGGGTCTCGCAAGTAGGGCAACTGGCGCCGGATCATGCTTCGTTACAAACATACATTTCGGAACAACTTCCGTTGTATAAAAACCGACTGGAGCAAGCGGGGGTTACCCCGCAGCAAGCCGCCCAAGCCGTCAAAGAGGTGCATACGCAAACGGTAGAAAAACATTTGTTGCGTTCGCTGGCCGGCGGAGATTGGCAAACCGCCGGGCAAGTATTACAGGGGCAAGCTGATAGTTTGCCTGCTGAAAAACGTGAACGGTTGGCGTGGCAAGTACGCCAATGCTTTGCCCAAAATAAAGCCGAACATTTATGGCGGGATGCCTTGCAAAAAGCACCGGATTCACCCTACCGACAGGCCGTGGCTGATTTGCAGGAGTCCGATGAAGAATTGCAGGAAGAAATCGGCCAAGTGCTCGCACAATTTAACCAAACCCATCATCGGCAGATAGCGGCTGAGCAGGCACGCTGGTTTGGCAAGTTAGCCAAAGCGCCAACGTCGCAAGCATATCAACTGCTTACTACGCAACAGGTGTTACCGGCGGAAGCGTTAAGCCGGGTCCGACGGGCACTCTGCCAAGCCGACCAAGAAACCTCCCCGGCGCAGCGGGCGTGGTTTATGAAGAATTATTTTAAAGACACCCTCAATGCCGACGACGCTTTTGATAAAGGCCTTTGCAGTGCGCGTGATTATTTTAATTTAAAAACAGTACAGCAACGCCGCAAAAGCGGGCAAGAATTGCGTCAAGAAAAATGGCTTTGCCGCGGCATAGAGACGTGGATGAAAAAACAAGGTTTTGAAGAAAAGGATATTGCCCAAGTTTCCTATGAAGTGCTTTCCGGCGATACGGAAAATGAGGCCCGCGCCACCCTTTGGAAACAAATTAAAACATTATTAACTTGCTAGGAGAAAATTATGACAGTTTCAATGCAACTAACAAAACGTATTTACGCAGGGAACGGAGTAACGCGCGAGTGGGAAATAGATTTCCCGCTGGCTTCTTTGGATGATTTACAAGTATATATTACTTCCCCGCAAGGGTATCAAACCCGGTTGGAGGCAAATTATGAATTAAATGCCGCCGGAAATATACTTACATATCCGACGTTAGCCAGCGGTTTGTCTCCGTTGGCATCGGGGTGGATGATTACGCTGGTGCGTCAAACACCGCTCACTCAAAATATAGACCTTTTGCGGCAAGGCGAATTGGACGCGGAAGTGTTGGAACAAGGATATGATAAGTTAACCTTATTAGTACAGGAGTTATCCGAGAAAATAGACCGTTGTATCAAATATCCCGTTTCCACACAGACGACGGATTTAGAAACGGAAACTTTCTTAAATAACATTTTAGCGGCCAAAGAGGCGGCTGTAAATGCTTCAACCCAGGCAGTATCTTCGGCGCAAGCGGCCAGTCAAAGTGCACAATCGGCCCAATCTACCGCGCAGCTGGCGGTAAGCGATATCAGCCAAGCGAAACAGACCGCTACGACGGAGATAAATACCCTTGCCCAATCGTTGGAGGAAACGCTTTCTCAAACGGCTGCCACGGCTACTTCGGCGGCTCAAACGGCGCAGTATTACGCCGAACGGACATTGGGTAAATTGGTGGGAGAGATTTACTATTCGCAAAGTTCTCTCGCTGCCGATAATCCCGGTGCACTGCCTTTGTTTACGGCGGAAACGATTTCTTCCGCAGACGAATTGTATCCTGATTTTTATACTTGGATAAGTACGCATAGCGGGTTGCAAATAGCTGCCGCTGATTATGAAACGGCCCTCGTAACGGGGGGTGTTTGCCCGAAATACGTGCTTGATACTACGAATAAAACAATTCGTTTGGCCAAACTGGCTACGGAAGTTTCTGCGGCTAATACATTACTCTATCCGTGGGTATGTGTTTATCATGCCGCTATCCCCGCAAGCACGGCACAAGCGGCAGAGTTTCAAAATGCGCTAAGCGGTAAAACGGATGTGGATTTAGGGAATTTAGCCAATGCCGGTAAAATTGTAGCCGGGAAAATGAGCTTGCCGGCGGATAATTATGCGGATTTAAGTCCTGTTTCCGGAACACAGTATACAGCTCCGGCGGACGGTTGGGTCAATGTGAGGGGGAGCACAACCGTTTCAAACGGATATGTATATTGTTCGGTGGGTGCTCCAACAAATTATCTAATTTGTTATGGTCCTACATCCGGATATGAAGTTGCGGTTTTACTGCCGGTAAGAGCCGGACAAAGCTTCAATGCTGCCGCCGGAGGCGCAACGTTATCCCGCGTGCGGTTTATCTACGCGGAAGGCAGTAAATCTTTAGCATAGGAGAATAAAATGACCATATATTATATTGAACAAGAAGAAAAGATTGTACTCTTTGACACCGACCGTGCCAAATTAGAAAACACGCTCAAGTTTACCCCGCAATATCAAGGACTTGAAATAAAAGAAACCGAACGCCCGATAGAAAATTTTGAGTGGGCCGATACCCCGGAGTATATCACTAAAAAGCACCGCCAAGAGTTGGAAAACCAAGTGGCCGGGCTGGAGGCGTCTACCGGTTTAATCAGACCCATGCGCGAATTGGTACTAGCAGAAAATTCCGTCGTGAGTGATTTTGTAAAAGCCAAAGCGCAAGAAATTGAAACCTTGGCGCGGGAGCTGCGGCAATGATGGCATTAAATGAAGTATTTCTGTCTGCTGCCTGGAAAGTGCTGGCACTTGTGTTCGCGGCGGGTGTATTGTGGGGGGAATTAAAAGCCATCCGCAAAGATATCGCCCGATTGGAGAAAAAACAGGATAAATATAACCACTTGCAAGAGCGGGTATTTATGTTGGAGGGAGAAGTGCGGTTGGGCCAGCACTGGGCTCCCAAAAACGGGCGCGAATAAACAAGCTGTTTTGAAAATAGGAGGAAATTGTATGCAATGGATAAATCAACATGGAGCATCAGTGTTACAAATTATCGGCGGCGTGGTTTCGGTAGCCACTTTAATTGTAAAGCTGACCCCGACGGACAAAGATGATAGTTTGCTTGCCAAGGTAGTAAGTGTATTATCGGCTTTGTCGTTGTGTAATACAGATGGTTCGTTTATTGGTGGAAAGGAAAAATAGTCTCAGCTGTTTGCGGTTGTTATACAGATACCCCCGGGCGAATTGCCCGGGGATTCGTTTTTGTCATGCCGCAAGGTTTGGGGCCTTGTCCAATAAAAGCAGGTTGTCATCCCCGAGGGTTTCTGTCGGGGCCTTTCTCATCCATCACTCTTTGTCATCCCCGAGGGTTTCGCCCCTTCCGTCATTCCCGAGTGTTTCTATCGGGAATCTTCCACGCTTGTCGTTGCGCAAGGGATGACCCCAAACAACAACAAAACCCCCGGCGAAAATCCGGGGGGTTTGCTTGGGTACATATTTAAATCGGAAGATACTATTTTTTCTCTTCCAGCCGCGGGAAAAGCGGCGGGTATTTTTCAATCTTTCCGGCTTGCAAACGGCGCGCCATTTCCGGCCCGATGGTGGGCATAAAGGGCGTGAGCCACTTGGCTACGTAGCGCAAGCACGCCACCAGCTCTAATAAAACTTCTTTGGCGGCGGAGGGGTCGGCCTTGGCCAGTTCCCACGGTTTTTTCTCGTCCACCAGTTTATTTAAGTCGCTGGCGAAACCGTAAATTTGCTCTAATACTTTGTCAAAAGCAAGGTCGTTATACGCTGCGTCAATAATTTTTTCCACATCAGCAGCTTTGGCGAGCAACTTGTAATTGCCTTCAATTTTCTCCGGCAAATCGCCGATATTTTTAGCCGCCATATTCAGCGTGCGTGAAAGCAAGTTGCCAATGTTGTTAGCCAAGTCGGAATTATAACGGTTTTTAAAACTTTCCATAGAGAAATCTCCGTCCTGCCCGAAGGGTACTTCACGGAATAAAAACGCGCGTACCGGGTCCACGCCGTATTTTTCGGCCACTTCGGCGGGGTTTACAATGTTGCCCAGCGATTTGGACATCTTCTCACCCTCTACCGTCCACCAACCGTGCGCAAACACTTTTTTGGGAAGCGGCAAGTTTAAGGCCATGAGTACCGCGGGCCAAATGACCGTGTGAAAGCGGAAAATTTCTTTTCCCACCATGTGTAAATCAGCCGGCCATAAATCTTCAAATTTCTCTACGCCGATTTTTTTCAGTTGCGTTTCGTGTTCGGCTTTATCGTCGCAGATGTGCGTGCCAAAACCCGCGCCGGAAATATAGTTAATAAGCGCGTCAAACCATACATAAATAGTATGTTTGGGGTTGCTCGGCACTGGGATACCCCACGCTACTTTCGTGCGCGTGACGGATAAGTCTTGCAAACCGCTTTTGACAAAATTGATGATTTCGTTGGCGCGTGTTTTGGGGCTTAAAAATTCCGGGTGTTCTTCGTAGTATTTTAAAAGCGGTTTCTCATAGCGAGAAAGTTTGAAGAAATACGTTTCTTCGTGTACTTCGGTCAAGGGGCGTTTGTGCACGGGGCATAAGCCGCCCTCTAAAATTTCGCTGTCGTTGTAGTATTGCTCGCACGACATGCAATACTTGCCCGAATAGGAGCCCAAATAAATATCGCCCGTTTTGAGTAATTTTTCAAAAATGGCTTGCACGACGTGTTCGTGGTACGGGTCCGTGGTACGGATAAAATCGTCGTAGGAAATGTTTAATGTTTCCCACATGGCCTTGTATTTGGCGGCAACGCTGTCGGCCCACTCTTTAGGGGAAACATTATTGGCGGCGGCGGTTTTTTCAATGTTGGCGCCGTGTTCGTCCGTACCTGTTAAATAGTGTACGTCAAAACCCTGCTGGCGTTTGTAGCGGGCCAAAATATCTTGCGCGATCGTTGTATACGCGTGCCCGATATGCGGCACGGAATTGACGTAATAGAGCGGGGTAGTAATATAGAATTTTTTTGTCATTTAGTTCTCCGTTTCAAATAAAGGTAAATTAAGTCCGTCTAAACTGCATAGCGCCGTTTCCACCACCAGCGCGGGGGAAACGTTACGATTTAAACTGCGTTTGTAATTTTCAACTTGTTGTAAGGTTTTAGCATAGCGGCGTTGGGTTTGAGCATCTTGCGTATGCGTCCAGGCGGTGTGTAAGGCCTGTAAAAGTACATCCAAAATAGCTTGTGCTTCTTGCCGCGCGGCAACGAGCGTGCGGGATAATCCTGCCGCTACAGCCGCCGGACCTTGGGGACTGCAACCGTTGGGGCCGAGCCCGGCCTCTTGCAATAACGTTAGGGCATTGTCAGCCTTTAACGCGCCGGAAACCGACCCGGCACTATATGTCGCGCACAAGGTAAGATTTTCAGTTGCCAATTGGTTATTCTGTAAAATTTTTTCCACATTTTTTTGTGACAGCGGTGCAAACGCTAGCGGCTGACAGCGCGATAAAATCGTACGCAACATAGCCGTGCGTTTAGAAGTAATTAAAATCCACACGGTTTTGGCGGGCGGCTCTTCAATAAATTTAAGCAGCGCATTGGCGGCCGCGCCTTGCATAGTTTGGGCCTCGTCAATGATGAGGACTTTGTAGCCGCCACCCACGGCCTTTTGTTGGGCTTTGGCGGTTATGTCTCGGATCGTATCCACGTTAATATGTTGTTGTTTGGCCAGTTCTTTTTCCAGTTCTTCTTCGTAGGAACCGGAAGAAAAATCTTTTTTTACTTCCCGGCGTGCTTGGTACAAAAAATCGGCAAAGACGACGTCCGGGTGGGTATGCTGGCTGATGGCTTTGCAGTGGGCGCACACACCGCAAGCTTCGCCGGTTTGGCGGGCTTGCGGGTCCAAACAGTTTAGGGCTTTGGCAAATTCCAAGGCGGTTTTTGCCTTGCCTACGCCCGCCGGACCGTAAAATAAAAAGGCCCCCGGCACGCGTCCGTTTTGGACGAGTGTTTTTAAATAAGAAATGGCTTTTTCCTGCCCGAGGATTTCGGTAAACGGCATTAAATTTGGTGTTTGGCCAACAGCTCGCGCACGTGGGCTTGTATATCCATAATATTTTTATCGGCATCTACCAAATAGGCGTTGGGGGTACGTTCAATCATATCCAAATATCCCCGGCGCATTTTTTGGCGGAAGGCCAAATCTTCTTGTTCCAACCGATCCGAAAACAAATATTCGCCGCGTTCGGTGAAATACTTGTCAGACATCAAAAAAACAAGCGTAATATCCGGTTTTAACCCGACGGTGGCAATGCGGTTTAGCGTGTCAATAATTTTTAAATCAATGCCGCGTCCATATCCTTGATAGGCGCAAGTGGACATAGTATACCGCTCGCAAAGAACGGTCTTGCCGGCTTTGAGTGCCGGGAGAATTTTTTCTTCCGTGTGTTGGGCGCGGGAGGCTTCGTACAACAGTAATTCCGTCATAGGGGAAACTTCCGCCCCCGGCTCCAGCACAATTTGGCGGATGCGTTCCGCGGTGGGGGTTCCGCCGGGTTCGCGGGTTAAAAGTACATCCTTGCCCTGCTCCAACAAATAATTAACGAGCATTTTGGCCTGGGTTGATTTTCCGCAACGGTCCGGCCCTTCTAATACAATAAATTTTCCTTTCTTCATTTAAGCAAGTCCTTCTTGTGAAGTAATAATTTTCGTTTCCGGTTTTGGAGGCAGCACCCAGCCGCTTTGCGTTTCTTCAATTAGGGGTTCCAGTTTACCTTGTGCTTGTAAGATAAAATCAATAATTTCGCGGTAGGCACCGTCTCCGCCCGCGCGGGTAGTAACAAAATGCGCGGCTTCTTTGACTTGCGGTACGGCGTTGGCTACGGTGGCGGCGAAACCGACTTTTTTAAGTAGCGGCAAATCGGTGATATCATCGCCGATATAGGCAATTTGGTCGGCCGTTAAATTTTCGCGTTTTAAAATATCTTCCAAGGGGCCCAATTTGGATAAAAAACCTTGATATATGTAGGTATACCCCAAAATCTCGGCACGGCTGACGGTGGTTTTGTGGCGGCGCCCGGTAATAATGCCCAGAATAAGCCCGGCTTTGCGGCTTAGCAGCGCGGCGATACCGTCTTGCGTGTGAAAAGATTTAAATTCGTCAATTTTCCCGTCAGCTGTCAGGAAAAAATTTACTTTACCGTCCGTTAAAATTCCGTCTACGTCGGTTAAAATAGCTTTTATTTTTTTAGCACGTTCCAAAGCGTTTTTCATATAACTTATTATAGCAAATTTCCCACTTTCGACTTTTAACCGGGGATTTGGCAGATATTTTATAAATTTACGCGCGCGGGCGCGTATTTTTATATAATAAGGATACGTATTTTTAAGGGGTATTTATGGCTAAACGATTTACAGAAAACGCACAAAAAATTATTTTAATCGCGCAGGAAGAGGCCAAGCGCCTCAATCACGATTACGTCGGTACGGAGCATATTTTGTTGGGCCTTAGCGCCATTGATGGCACGGTCTCGCACCGGATTTTGTCCGGTTTGGGGGTGACGTTTCGCAAAGTCCGCCAAGAAATTGAAAAAATGGTCGGTATCGGCGATACCATTATGCTTTTGGGCGAAATTCCGTTTACGCCGCGCGCTAAAGCGGTGTTGGAATTTTCGGTAGAAGAATCGCAAATGCTCGGGACCGAACATATCGGTACGGAACATATTTTGTTGGGGCTTATTCACGAAGAAGAAGGCATGGCCGGTAAGATTTTGGAAAATTTAGGCCTTACCTTGACCGTCGTGCGCGACGCGGTGCTTAACTTTTTAGGTAATGCCGAGCCGGAAGACCTGGCCGAAAAAAATACCGGCGCCTCGCAAGAAATTAACTTAAATGTTTTTTCCAAAGAAGAAAGTAAGAAAACCCCGGCTGCGTCTAATAAAAAATCAAAAACCCCGACGTTGGATGAATACACGCGCGACTTAACCCGTTTAGCCGCCGAGCACAAGTTGGACCCGGTCATCGGGCGTGAAGAAGAAATTGAGCGTGTGGTGCAAATTTTGGCGCGCCGCACCAAAAACAACCCGGTGCTTATCGGCGAGCCGGGTGTAGGAAAGACCGCGATTGTGGAAGGCCTTGCCCAAAAAATTGCCCGCGGCGAAATTTCCGATTTACTCAGCGGCAAACGCTTGCTGGCCTTGGATATGGCCTCCGTGATTGCCGGTACCAAATACCGCGGCGAATTTGAACAGCGTTTAAAAAACATTATTGACGAAATGGCTGCTTCGCAAGATGCCATTATTTTTATTGACGAACTTCACACGATTATCGGTGCCGGCGCGGCGGAAGGCTCTATGGACGCATCCAATATGCTTAAACCCGCTTTGGCGCGCGGTGAAGTGCAGTGCATAGGCGCTACGACGTTTGACGAGTACCGCAAATATGTGGAAACCGATACTGCGTTGGAACGCCGTTTTCAACCGGTTGTTATTGAACCGCCGGATGCGGAAGAAACGATTTCTATTTTAAAAGGGGTGCGCAGTAAATACGAACAGCACCACAAAGTAAAATATACCGACGGCGCTATCCGGGCAGCGGCTATGATTTCCGACCGCTACATCCCCGACCGGGCTTTGCCGGATAAAGCGTTAGATTTATTTGACGAGGCCGGGGCACGCGCCCGCTTGAAAAACGCGACATTGCCGCCCGAAATTAAGCAAAAACAAGCCGAATATAACCAGGCTGTGTTGGAAAAAGACGAGGCGCTTTCCAATAAAGAATTTGAAAAAGCGGCCGTTGCCAAAGATACCGAGGAACGTCTGAAAGAGTACATTGACCATTTGAAAGAAAAATGGGCAGCCGAACACGCTAAAAATGTGCCGCAGGTGACGGAGGAAGATATCGCGTTAGTAGCGTCTAAATGGACGGGTATTCCCGTTACGCGCATGACGCAAAGTGAGGCAGATAAAATTTTACACATGGAAGAGCAACTCCACGAGCGCATTATCGGACAAGATGATGCCGTGCGCGTGGTGTCGCAGGCAATTCGCCGCAACCGAACCGGTTTAGGTAATCCGCACCGGCCCATTGGCGGCTTTCTGTTCTTAGGCCCTACCGGGGTAGGGAAAACCGAACTCGCTAAAAGTTTGGCTACGTTCCTGTTTGGCGATGAAGAAGCCATGATCCGGCTGGATATGTCGGAATATATGGAAAAATTTGCGGTCTCGCGTTTAATCGGGGCGCCGCCCGGCTACGTAGGTTATGAAGAAGGCGGCCAACTGACCGAAGCCGTCCGCCGCCGCCCGTACAGTGTGGTGGTGTTGGACGAATTGGAAAAAGCACACCCGGACATCTACAACATTTTGTTACAAGTATTGGATGAAGGGGCCTTGTCTGACAATTTAGGTCACAAGGTCAGTTTCAAAAACTGCGTAGTAATTATGACTTCCAACGTCGGTGCGCGTGAGATTACCAATAAAGGCAGCCAGCTTGGCTTTGCCGCGCGTCAAAGCGAAGAAGAAGATTATAAAGACATGCGCCAAAACGTTATGGACGAAGTGAAAAAGACGTTCAATCCGGAGTTTATCAACCGCATTGATGAAATTGTGGTTTTCCACTCGCTGACTAAGGAAAATATTTCTGCTATTTTAGACGTTGCTCTTAAAGAAGTGGATAAGAAGTTAGCAGAAAAACAGATCAAAATAGAATTAACCCAAAGTGCCAAGGATTTCTTGGTAGAAAAAGGCTTTGATGTTAAATTCGGCGCGCGTCCGCTCTTGCGTACGCTACAGCGCGAACTGGAAGACCCCCTGGCGGAAAATATCCTGGTCAACCACTACCCGGCCGGGACGAAAATTACCGTTAATTTTGATGATAAAGCCCACAAATTAACCTTTGCGGGTGCCGGCAGTAAAACAAAACGCAAACAAGCTGTAAATGCATAAATTTGGAGGATATTATGGACGCAAACAAACAAAAAGCTTTAGACCTTGCCCTAGGCCAAATTGAAAAGGCCTTCGGTAAAGAAGCCATTTGCAAATTAGGCAGCGGCTCGGTGCAGAAAGTAGAAGCAATCCCTACCGGTGCGTTGTCGTTAGATTTGGCGCTAGGAGTGGGAGGGCTTCCCCGCGGGCGCGTGATTGAAATTTACGGGCCGGAAGCCGGTGGTAAAACGACGCTTTCTCTGCACGTGGCCGCGCAAACACAAAAAATGGGCGGTACGGTAGCCTTTATTGATGCCGAACACGCGTTGGACCCGGTGTACGCCGCTAACTTGGGTGTAAATGTGGATGAGCTTTTAGTGTCGCAACCTGATTCCGGCGAGCAAGCGTTAGAGATTGCCGAAAAACTCGTACGCTCGGGAGCGATTGATTTAATTGTGGTGGACTCGGTGGCGGCGCTTGTGCCGCAAGCGGAAATTGAAGGCGAAATGGGCGACGCGCACGTCGGTTTGCAAGCGCGCCTAATGAGCCAAGCCTTGCGCAAACTGACCAGCCTGCTCAATAAAACCAAAACAAGCATTATTTTTATCAACCAGTTGCGCCAAAAAATTGGCGTAATGTTTGGCAACCCGGAAACCACCCCCGGTGGACTTGCACTTAAATTTTATGCGTCGGTGCGTATTGATGTGCGCCGCATTGAAAATTTGAAAAAAGGCGACGAGATTATCGGTACACGCGTGCGTGCCAAAGTAACCAAAAACAAAGTGGCGCCGCCCTACCGCCAAGCCGAATTTACCATGATTTTGGGCCAAGGTATTTCGCGCGAAGCGTGCATCATTGATAAAGGCGTAGAGGCCGGCATCATTGAAAAGAGCGGCAGTTGGTTTATCTATGGCGACGAGAAACTCGGCCAAGGGGCTGACAACGCGCGCCAATACTTAAAGGATAACCCGGAGTTAGCGGCCGAAATTGAAGATAAGTTGTATGTAAAATATCTCGGTCACCATTACGACGGGAAACCGGCCGGCGAGGAAAAACCCGCCGAAAAGAAAGCCAAGAAATAATAACGGTCCTTATGTGATGTGATTGTAGCAGGGCGACAAATTTTCATTGTCGCCCTGCTTGCTATATGCCAGGACATAAAATGCGGCGCCGTGCTTGCCGCACGGGACGTTTATAAAAAATGTCATTCCCGAAATTTGTAATCGGGGATCTTCCCCATCCTACATATAAAACAAGGGCTTAACAACGCGAAGGCGGAAGATTCCCGCCAACATCCCGTGGGTATGACACGTATTTTTTGATTTGTCGTTTATCCCGCCCGTTAGCACCGTTTACAAAAAGCGTCAAAATGGGGAAGAAATTTTTCATGTTTGAGCGAAAGCGAGTTTGAAAAATTTCCCATTTTGAGTGCTTTTTGTGGTGCCCTTGGGCGGGAAA
>JAGCMD010000017.1 GCA_017646765.1 Elusimicrobiaceae bacterium
AGCGCAAGCGGCAACACCTCGTCCATGTGTTTGACGGGAATAAGGGTTAATTCTTTACGCACGCGCTCGGGGATTTCGGACACGTCTTTGGCGTTGGTGTGCGGATACAAGATCGTTTTTACACCCTCGCGGTAGGCAGCGAGAAATTTCTCTTTAATGCCCCCCACGGGTAGCACGCGCCCGGTAATGGTTACTTCCCCTGTCATCGCCAAGTGTTTTTTAACGGGCAGCCCGGTTAACAAACTGGTTATAGCGGTGGTAATCACACTGCCGGCAGACGGGCCGTCTTTCGGCACGGCGCCTTCGGGGAAGTGAATATGAAAGTCGGTTTTATCAAAATCCACTTTTCCGCCGTAACCGCGGCTGCGCGCATACGTCAAAGCCGCCCGGACGGATTCTTTCATCACGTTACCAAGCATACCGGTCAAAATAAGTTGGCCCTTGCCGGGAAATTTGGTCGCTTCAATGGAGAGTGTTTCGCCCCCCACACTCGTCCATGCAAGTCCGGTAGCGATACCCACGCCGTTTTCTTCCGTCGCAAAATTAGCGTAACGCGGCACGCCCAAGAAATCATGTAAGTTTTCTTTTGTAACAACGATTTTCTTTTTACCTTCCACAAGCATTTTGGCGGCTTTGCGGCAGAGTGAGCCGATTTCGCGGTCCAAATTACGCACGCCGGCTTCACGCACATATTCGCGCATGAGTAACGCTACGGCGTCGTGTTCAATTTCCAACTGTCCGGCTTTCAAGCCGTGGGCCTTCATTTGTTTAGGAAGTAAATAATTTTTGACGATATCGTGTTTTTCATATTCGGTATAACCGTCAAAATCAATAATTTCCAACCGGTCCCGCAAGGTAGAAGGGATACCGGCAAGCGAGTTAGCCGTCGTAATAAACATCACTTTAGACACATCAAACGGTACATCTAAAAAGTGGTCGGTAAATTCTTTGTTTTGCTCCGGGTCCAACAGTTCCAGCAACGCCGCTGCCGGGTCGCCGCGCCAGTCGGAACCCATTTTGTCAATTTCGTCCAACAAGAAGACCGGGTTGGAACATTTGGCTTTGCTGAGCCCTTGAATAATACGCCCGGGCATAGAACCGATATACGTGCGGCGGTGACCGCGGATTTCACTTTCATCCCGCACGCCGCCCAGCGACATACGCACAAATTTCCGCCCGATCGCCCGCGCAATAGATTTAGCAAGCGAGGTTTTCCCCACGCCGGGAGCGCCGGCAAAACAAAGCACCGGCCCGCGCAAACCGTTAGTTAATTTGCTGACAGCTAAATATTCCAAAATACGGGTTTTCGGTTTTTCCAAACCGAAATGATCTTCATCTAAAATTTGTTTGGCTTTTTTTAGGTCTAATACGTCGGTAGTCGTTTTATTCCACGGCATATCTAACAGCCAATCTAAATACGTGCGCGACACGGTGGCCTCCGGCGAGAAAGGTGCCATTTTTGCCAAGCGTTCAATTTCTTTTTCCGCGGCCTCTTTGGCGTGCGGCGGCAGGCCGTTCTTTTTGATTTTGGCACGCATAGCGTCTAGTTCTTTTTGGAAATCGTCCTTTTGGCTCAGTTCCTTTTGAATAGCCTTCATCTGCTCGTTGAGGTAATATTCTTTTTGGTTTTTCTCAATTTGCGCACGGACTTTGGAGTGAATTTTTTCTTCTAAGCCCAAAATTTCCACTTCGCTGGTAATAATTTTTAAGATTTTTTCCAACCGGTCTTTGATGTGCACCGCTTCCAAAATTTCTTGCCGTTGCGGTGTTTTGACGAGCATATTGGAGGCTACCGTATCGGCTAATTTGGAGCCGTCGCTAATTTGCCGCAAGAACGAAACTCCTTCCACGGCAATCCGGTGCGAAACGCGCGCGTAGTGGTCAAATTCATCTAACACTTTGCGCATAAGCGCCTGCACAACGGGCGAGTTATCATCTTCCTCTTCAATATACTCCACATTGGCAAACCAGGCCCCGGCAGCGCGGTCAAGCGTTAAATTATGCACACGCGCCCGCACTAAACCTTGCAGGAAAATTTTCATAGAGCCGTCGGGCATCTTCAAATTTTGCGTGATTTGCGCAATCACGCCAAAGTGATAAATATCTTGTTCGCGCGGGTCATCAATCTCTGCATTTTTTTGCGAGACCGCCAAAATGTATTTTTCCGGCGTACGTAAAGCCAGTTCCACCGCCGACACCGATTTGGGCCGGTCCACCGACAACGGTAAACTCATCCCCGGAAACATCACTACATCACGTATAGCTACTGCCGGTACAACCGTAGGTAAAGAAAGGGTAGTTCGTTTAATTTCTTCCATAAAATGCTCCTCAACTATCGCTGGTATCTCAAACGTTTTTTTCGTTTAAGTGTTTATACCATTGTAACAAATTGATTTAAAATTAGCAAGCATTTTAAAAGATTGCTAATTTTAAAACAAAAGATGCCCCCGGAGGGTTCCGGGGACATTAGTTTGGTTAGATTAGCAGGGGTTACATATACCCCACATGGTGCTTACTAAATCGCTACAATCCCCACTTGGGGCTCCATTACATCTTCCGCTATGCAGTGTGCCCGTATTGGTAACATTGTCACCGGAGAATTGTGTAATTTGTATATCACAACCCTGGCTATTGCAACTAAAATTATAATCAAAATGAGTACCGTTTTGGTTAGTATAACTATGGAAGGTATCCCCATCAAAATAGCCATGATCGGCAAAACCTTCTAACTGTTCGCTAGTCAGCGAACCAAATCCTGAAGGATATTCGCCGTTTTCTGAATTTAAATAACTCATCCATGCTTCCAACCAATCCCCCCTTTCTCTCATGCGTGCTCTCATTTCATCTTCAGACCAACCTAGCGCATTTTCGGCAGCACCGGCATTATACTCCCCGGGATGCCATTCGTTTTCATCTCCGCCACCTTCATCTCCTCCATTATCACCGCCTCCTTCGCCTTCGCCCCAACTCTGACCACTGTAGCAGGTTCCGCCAAACGCTTTGGTAAAGGCCTCACAATTGATTTGCCCGATCTTATCACCTTCCTGATAAAAACTGTCCCATTGCTGCCAAGAAAATGATTCGCGGTCTATGAGTAATTCCCCCCGCATACGCAAAGGACCTTCATCAGCAAAGTATGCATCAAAGTCATCCTCACCCATGCGGTGGGCCACAATGCTGCAACTGTCTTGACTACACCGAACTTCATACGCATAATATTTTGTAAGAACCATACCTATATTACCAAAGTCAGACCTGTATTTCATGCCCGGGGCTAGATTCATATCCAATACGCCCTCTTTAATGAGGTCTATCTCACCGTCTATATTAGGAAACCCATTTTGTAATAAATACATTTCTACCGCTTTTTTAGCATTTCCCACAAAGGCTATCATTTCCGCGGCACGCGCTTTCTCTACCGCTTTTTGATACATAGGCACAGCGATTGCGGCCAGTATTCCTATGATTAAAACCACTACCAAGAGTTCAATGAGCGTAAAGCCCTTTTTACTACGATTATTATTCATTTTATTTTCTCCAAACTAAATTTTCTACAAAATCATTGTATGAAAAAAAAAAAAACAAGTCAAGGGTTTTCTTATACTTTTCTGCAAACAGAAAAGTAACAAAAGATTTCCCGCCCCAGGGCACCACAAAAAGCACTCAAAATGGGAAATTTTTTAAACTCGCTATCGCTCAGACATGAAAAATTTCTTCCCCATTTTGACGCTTTTTGTAAACGGTGCTAACGGGCGGGATAAACAACCAATTACATAAAAGACTGTCACGGCGCAAATACGTTGGAGGAAAATTTTCGGCGCGTATAATAAATATCCCCCGGCGTAGCCGGGGGATATTTATTCACGGCAAGTTAAGATTAATACGCGCCTTGTAAGGCAGGAAGTTTTTCCCCTTGCCCGTCAGGTTCCGGCAAGCTTTCTTCTTCGTCATTGTTTGGCAATTCTTCTTGTGCCTGCTTCATATACGTATCGTTGAGGGAATTCCAAACACCTTGAGAAAGCATATTATATACCTTCGGATTAGTTTTATACAATAACTTAGCGATATGCGCCGCTATTTGTATGCCTGTACCAATTCCGAAGGGCGTACCTGTTACATATACTTTCGGATCAACTTTATACAATAACTTACCAAGGTTCATCGCGGTTTGTATCGCCGTACCCGTTCCGAAGGTCGTACCTGCTACACGAACAGCGGGCTTATCCAATAAGCGCAAGGCTTTAAATCCTTTCGTATAGGCAATCAATCCGGCACCCGTCAACCCAAACAGCATCGGGATCCAAGCGGTTTCTCGTACTGATTCCAACTCGCCCGTACCGTCTTTTCTAAGCGAGGCGGCCAAAACAGCCGGTAAGACCGGGATAGCCAAACCGATGTTACCCGCGGAATATACCGTCGTAGCAATATCTTTGTGAATACCCAAGGCGTTCGCACGGCTTAAGGCCAATTTTTGGACGTATTGGAATACGTTGGCCGTACCAAGACCGAGCAGCAGACCGGAAACTGCCCCTAACGTTACATCCGTAGCGGTATTACCGGTTTCAGGCAATATGAAGAGACTTGTACCAAGCAGGGAGGCTGTAATTGACTTGGCTACCCCCGTTTCAAAGTGAGAGGCTCTTTTTGCCCAACGGAAGTTTCTGATACCGCCCAATCTCATAAGGACTTGCGGTACAGCCGTACAAATGGCGGAAACAAATTTGGAGTTAATCGGGCTGGCCTCAAAATCTGCCGCGATGTCGCGATATTCGGCATTTTTACCTTTAAAGTAGGCATACCCTTCTAAGGTGGCCATCAACGCGATACCCGTTACGTATGGGAGCAATTTTACACTGGCTTGTTTGGTCTGCGCCCAAGCCTCCGGCATGGTCAGCTTACGACATTTGATATTCGGGAATCTGAACGTCATACCTAACATCGCCCAAGCCGTCAACCCGGCGAAGAAGGGGAACGCAATTGAAAAGTCCGGCTGCACCTCGCCATCTTGTTTCCAAGACCCGCCGGTACTCGTACTAAATGCCCACGGAACAAGCGTAGTGAGTAAAGCGCCGGCACTTTTGAACATCATGGAAAAAACCATGGAATGCTCACTCGTTTCGTATCCTTTTAACAAGGCATTGGAAGAGGCACGTACCCCGGTAGCCGCAAGGCCTGTCAATGCAGCGTTCCACAGAAGGAAGTTTTGCGGAGCGTCATTTTCTATACCAAATCCATACCAACCTTGCATCATGGCAACCGATAAGGAGCTTAAAGCCAACCCCATAGACATATTCAGAATCCGGCGTGACCCAAATCTAGCCACAAAAGGAGCTAAGAAAGGAGCGAATATGGCAGATGTATACGGGAGCGTCAACGAAACCAATACGGATTTAATGGGATCCGGCTCTCTTCCGGCCTCTATATCGGCTTGTTCCATAGTCATAGAGATGGCACTGGCGGAGGCACTGTAACTCAACGCATTTACCAACATGGGGTAGAATAATTTACTGCGGGTTTGGGCTAAAATAACCCCTTCGCCGTTGGCCGATTTTAAAGTATACAATTTGTTTAAGATATCATTTCTGACGACTTCGCTCTTATCGGCGATATTAGAAAACACTGTTTTAGGAATACAGACCCCTTTATACTGGGCCAAATGGGTAAGCGCATCCCCTTCGCGCAGGTAAAATTTACCGTCTTTATATACCAACTTAGCCGTAGCTTCGGTAGAACTTATTTTGCGTGCTCTTATTTTGCGCGCCCAGTTGATGGGGTTGAGACCGGAAGCATCCTTGGCAGCCGCTTTTAAAGCCATCGGATTTAATTTTTCAAGCATGGCACGTTGTTCCGGAATACCGGGATTAAATCCTACCGCCAAGATCTGTTCACCGGCCTCGTTGTATAAGGGAACGGTAATCACATCATTTTGAGCGGCACGGTATTTGTTAATTCTGCGCTTGGCAAAACCTTTGATCCCTTGACGTTCCTTTTTGGCCACATAGATGACCTGATCATCCACCGATACAGGTGTTTCTTCAACCTCAGGCACCGGATTGCCTTTGGACGCCTTTTTAACTTTCGGTTTTCTGATTTTTTTGTATTTTCTGGGGACGATTTCTTTATACTTACCTACCGTTGAGGCCGTACCCGGCAAATCCGATTCTTTAGCTAAGCGGATCCAGCCACCGTCAAAATTGAAACCTAAGCCGCCTTCTTTAATGATAGCGGAAAACGCTTCCACTTGATCGGCCGGCAAATACGCTTTAAAGACTTTGAACATTTCGTTATTGACATAGAGGGTTCCGTCTTTTTTGATACTTAATTCTTCAATCGGTTCTTGTTTGCGGAAGCGAAGCCCTTGTCTGGTTTTCGGCTTTTTTAAGTAGGTAACACCGGAATCTTCCAGTTTAATTTTTGCACTCTCTTGGGTTTTAGCGG
>JAGCMD010000018.1 GCA_017646765.1 Elusimicrobiaceae bacterium
TCCAACGGCCCTCGTTATTTTTTTGTTTCCCACCCATACTAAGAGTGTAAGTAACTAAAATTAACACAAAGGAGACAGTACTATGAAACGAGTGGTGTGTATGTTAGTAATGATGTTAATGGCCGCAACGTTCGGCATGGCACAGAAAGCCAAAACAGATGACGCCGGCCTACGGACTATTATTCAAAGAGCCACGGCCAAAGCCGCTATGGAAACGTCGGAAGAATGGACGTGGGAAGAATTTTTAGGATTAGCCCAACTGGAGCGTTCTTTGATAAAGAGGTATCCAGATAGCGATTTTCTCTGTTACGAAAATGATAAGCAGACTTTCCTCACGGTAGTATACAAGGACATGGCAGAGTATGACGGATACCTTCACTCTACCGTGTATACTGGTACAATCAAATTCTATCGTCGTTTTGACCCCAGAACAGGATATGAACAACCAGAAGGGATTAGTGAAGGTACCGTAGAGCAACGGTTAAAAAATGGAAAGTGTATAAAGTTAGAAGATTTCAAAAGTCCCATTCCGGTAGCCGAACGAAAAGCTAAACTAGAACGGATGAAACCACCGGAGGTTAAAGAAGCACTTGCTAATTTTGAGCGTGCCAGTAATGAAATGATGATTTACTTGGCAGTGGCAGGGAGAGTGTCCCTTGAAATGACCGAAAAATTCGCAAGAGAATCATTCAATTATGAGAAGTTATTCAGAAATGATAATCACAGTTTGACTCGTGATTGGGGGTATGTTTTCTATAATCCTCAAAAAAGAACGCTAAAAATTCAATTGATTGGTTCCCCAGGGTGGACTGGGTTGAGACCTTTGTGGAGAACTTTGAAGTTGGGAGGAGATGGCATAATTAGAACGAATGATAGTTGGCAAACGGTAGAGCTAATGGATCTTGAAAGGGATGGTTATCTGCTTTTGTACTCCTATGAAGAATCTTGGGATCGATATCGAGCAGAAATGAGGAAAAAATTGAATCCAATTGCAAACGATATTGATAATTTAAGAAAAGGTTTTGCAAGATTGCAGTTGCTGTACAAAAATAATTAAACAGAATAAATTACCGACAAATCAGATAAAACTTATTTGTAAAAACACCCCGGGGTAACCCCCGGGGTAGTTTTTTGTGTAAAATTTATTTCCAAAAGTAAAAGGCGATAATAAACGCACCCAATATCCAACGGTAGTACACAAATACATCAAACGAGTGCGTCTTAATAAAGCGCATCAGCCAACCAATTACCAATATCGCCCCCGCAAATGCACTTAAAAATCCGGCCGCCAGCACGCCGTTGAAATCAGCCGCGGCCATGTGCCCCAATTTAAGCACCGTTGCTCCGGCGATAATAGGAGCAGACAGCAAAAACGAAATACGCGCACCGGCGCTGCGCGATAACCCTAAAAATAACGCCGCCGTAATAGTAATGCCGCTGCGTGATACTCCCGGCATAAGGGCGAGCGTCTGCGCGCACCCAATTAAAAATACCGTCTTAAAAGGAGTGTCCAACCAAGAGGCAAATTCTTCTTGCTGCGCGTTTTTACGGTCGGCCCACCACAAAATCGCGGCAAAAAACATTAAGTTACCCGCCATAAGAAGCGGGTTGCGAAATACGTTTTCCGCCCAATCATCAAACAGTACGCCGCAAACAGCCGCCGGCAAAGTGGCCGCCGCCAAATACCAAAGCATACGCCCGTTACGCGATTTGGGAGCAGATAATCCTTCCTTAAGCAATATCCACCAATCTTTCCAAAAGTAAATCAACACCGCCAGCAGCGTAGCCGCGTGGAGCATGACATCAAACGTTAGGCCCTGATAAACTTGCCCGCGCAAGTATGGCAGTAACGCCAAATGCGCCGAGCTGGAAATGGGCAAAAATTCGCCCAATGCCTGTAAAAGCCCTAAAAAAATTGCATCCAACGTAGTCATTTTTATTCTCCGAACATAACTTGTTGCAACGTATTTTTTTCATCCAAAGTTAAAACCGCAAAATCGCCCGCGCTAAACGGACGCACTTGTTTAGTAAGCAAATGATACACACACGAAATGTTTGGGTTGTGTCCTACCGCTGCTAACACATTTGTTTGCTCCAGTTGCGAAAGTAAAAATTCAACCACTTCTTTATCCGGCAAAAAACCGTTTAACTCGTCGGCTTTTTCTACCGGACTCTTAAGCGCGTTTGAAATCACTTGCGCCGTTTGCACCGCACGCAAAAGCGGACTTGTCAAAATTTTTGCCGGTTTTAAAACCAATTTTGCCAGTTGGCCGGCTGTCTTTTCGGCTTTTTGTTGGCCCTCGGGGCTCAGCGGGCGCAACGCATCGGAATTTACTCCGGCGGCATAGCCGGGGAGCGCGTTTGCATGGCGAATTAAAATAAGTGTTTTTTGGTTTGGCATAATCGCGTAAAAATGTAATAATTTAAATAAGATATTTTATTTTACTATTTATCTTGTACGTATGGCACTTTTTTACGCGCATTATCCGTCACTGGAAAAATCTTTTCTGCGTTTTACCAAACAAAACCGCCAAGCCCTTGAGCCGTGGCTTATTGTGTGCGCGTCGTCTTTTTTAGCCCAGCGGCTCAGCGCACAACTCGCCCGCGAGCAAGGGGCTGTGGCTAATATTCATTTTTGTACGGCCTCCGCGCTTCTGTATAAGTTGGATGCCGAAGCCGGACCGGCGCTGCCTGTATTTCCGCAAGACCATTTACGCGATTTTCTACTTAAAGATATTTTAACCGAACCGGGATTAAATTTATACCCCGTTTCGCGCGGTTTTATTACAGCCCTTAAAGCGGCTTTGCGCGATTTGGCAGACAGTTTGGCAGACCCGGATATTCTGGAAGAACAACTGCAAAACTCGCCGGACGAGGGAGAATTTGCCCAAGACAAACAACGCTTTGCGTGGTTAGTAAACGTGTATAAACGCTACCTGACACGCGAAGCCGCATTGCCGGGTTATCGCCCCTATCAAAATTTATTTGAGCGCGCCTTGGCGCAAGTGCCTACATCTGCTTATTTAAAACAATTTTCTAAAATTATTCTCTATGGGTTTTACGATATGCC
This sequence comes from Elusimicrobiaceae bacterium, assembly GCA_017646765.1. Lineage (GTDB taxonomy): Bacteria > Elusimicrobiota > Elusimicrobia > Elusimicrobiales > Elusimicrobiaceae > Avelusimicrobium. The sequence continues at coordinate 3,071 of JAGCMD010000018.1, forward strand.
CGGCCGGCAACTGGAGTTTATTAACCACTTGCGCGCCCATTATCCGCTGACGGTTTTTGCCCCGTATGATAAAATACCGGCTTATGCATTTGCTACCAAATTCTTTGAAACCAACTGGCGCGGGGCCTTCTCTCCGGCGACAGATAAAAATACCGCTGATTTCGGCACACTCGGTAATGCCGGGCCTTATTTGTTTGCTTCACAAGGCAGCGCCCCGGCGCCCGGTGTCAAAATAATACCCGCCGCCACGCCGCAAAGTGAAGTCTTTTTTGCTGCCAAAGAGATTTTACGTTTGGTGGAAGAAGAACATTACAACTTTAATGATATCGGCCTGATTGCCCGCACCCAAACGCTCTATCAAGAAGAAATTCGTCGTGTGTTTGCCCAAAACAAAATCCCGTTGCAAACTTCCTGGAGCTATACGTTACAAAAATCGCCATTAGGTGCTTTTTGTTTAAATTTGTTTACGTTGTCGGCGGCCGGCTTTGAACGCCAAAGCGTATTATCCGTTTTAACATCTGCTTATTTTTCTAAACCAAAAAAATACGCTTGGCGAAAACTGGCCGAAAAATCCTTGGCCAGTATCAACTTAAGCCAATGGCAAGATTTATTGCCCATTACCGAAAATTTTGATCCGGAATTTTTAACTTGGTTGGAGCATTGCCAACACCGACTGCAAACGTTAGACACCCCGGGGGCTTGGGAAGAAAAATGTGCACAAGCCCGGCAATTTTTAACCGAAAATATAGATGAAAATTTTTTACAGGGCCCTGAAAAAGAAATTTATCAAAGCATTTGTACTTGTATAGATTCTTTAGCCGTTTGCAGTCAAGTGCGCGCCCGCAGCCACGGCGGAGAATTTGTGCGCGAATTGGTGGATGCTTTATCCTCCCTTAGTTTTAACCACGTGGAAAACGCGCCGCGCGGCGTTGTGTTTACCGACGCTCTTCGCGCCCGCGGTCTGCGGTTTAAAGCCGTTTTCTTAATGGGCATCAACGAAAAAACTTTCCCGCAAATCGTGCCGGAAGACCCCATCTTACGTGACCGTTACCGTTATATTTTACGCGACATGCTGGGTTACTGGATCAATCAACAAGCAGAACGTGCCCAAGAAGAACAGCTCCTTTTTTTAAACGCTTGTTCCGCTGCTACGCAAAAGCTGTATGTTTCCTATGCTTGCCGCGATAGCGCCGGGAAAGAGCAAGTTCCGTCCGTCTATGTAGCTGAATTGGCGCGTGCAACCGGCCAAAACTGGTCCGCCCGGCAAGCCCCGCAAATTAGCGCGTTGCTTACCCGGCGTTTAGCAGGTATTAAACCGATATTTTTGTCCCCCAAAGAAATTTCTTATGTCATTATGTTTGACGGTCGTAACGCAGAAGAAAATTACCAAACAGCCGGACTGTCTACCCCCGGCACTTCCCGCCAATTGGCCGCAGCCGCCGCCTTAAGCCGTTTGGGAGCCCCCGGTAATTTTGACGGGTGCATACAAAGCGGAGAAACTGTTTTCCAGTCGCTCCAGAAGCGAGGCGGCTTTTCCCCTTCGGCGTTGCAAGATTTAGCCGCCTGCCCCTTAAAATTCTTTTTTCGCAAGGCCCTGCATTTAGCAGATAAATCCAACGTATACAGCCGCTGGGAACTGGGGGCTGATAAATGCGGCCAAGTCTACCATAAAGTGTTAGAAGATTTCTACCGCGAATTAAAACGTTTGGGTCTTACCCAAGATTTGTTTGATAGCGGCATAGCGGACTATTTGGACAAGGCCTTATCCAAACATTTTACTTTGCAAAGCTACCGAAATTTCGGTATTTACCCCGTTGTCTGGGAACTTATTTTAGTCCAAATACGCCAACGATTAACCGCTTTTGTGCAAGAGGATATCAACACTTTAGGCAAGTTTATCCCTTCGTTTTTTGAAAAGGAATTTGCCAACTTACCGGTACCCGAACTGCCGTTTAAATTGTGCGGCATTATTGACCGCATTGACGTAAACCCGGACGAAAAAACATTTTTTATAGCCGATTATAAATCTTCACGCAAAGGCACTAAAGATTTAGCCCAATCTTTCTTTACGCATTTAATTTTCCAACCTTTCTTATACGCCTTGGCTGCCCAACAACTGCCTGAACTGACCGGTTTTTCATTACAAGGCGCGTGCTTATTAGCCATCAATAAAGGATACGAACGCAAAGATTTATCTGCCTCGGAAATAGCCGCCATGCAAAAGCGCGCTTTTGATTTTCTAACGCTACTGGCAAACACTGTTAAACAAGGCACCTTTACTTTGAACACGTCGGATTTATGTACATACTGCCCTTACAATACCCTTTGCCGCAAAGATCATTTTGCGTGCTTGGTGCGCGCCCGGAAAAGCGCAAATATCCAACAAATAGAGGAGGCCCGCCATGGCACTTGATACTACAACCGAAGACCGTTTAAAAGTGCTTACGCAATTTGGTAAAAATCTGGTAGTGGAAGCCGGTGCCGGAACGGGCAAAACCAGTTCGCTTATTAAGCGTATCGGCGTAGCCGTGCTCGCCCAAAACAAAGCCGTGGAAAAAATAGTAGCGTTAACCTTTACGGAGAAAGCCGCCGCAGAAATCAAAAGTCGGCTTATTAGCGCTTTCCACCAAACGATACAACTTATTGAGAAAGAGCAAACGCACCAAACGGCCGCCCCGGAAGATTCGTTGCTAAAATTGCTGCAGGATAATTTTTCTCTTTCCAATAAAGACATCCTGCCGCGCGTGCAAGAAGCCCTGGCTCATTTAGACCGGGCCGGCGTGGGAACGATTCACGGCTTTTGCGCGGACATTTTACGTACATTTCCGTTGGAAGCGGGGCTTTCCCCCCAAGCGGAAATTGATTCCGGCGCTAAGGCCGAACACTTATTTAATACATATTGGAACGAATTTTTAGATCACGAATTGGGGTTAAAGGCACCGCGTGCCGAACAATGGCAGGCGGTTTTGCCGGAAATTTCGCTCGCCGAATTAAAAAGCTTTACGCAACAATTATGCAGCGGAAAAATTGAACAGTATGATTATTTCTCGCACGCGGACATGCTAGCCGGTGTCTGCGAAGAAAAAGCTCGCCGGGCCACAGCTTGGTCTACGGCATTTTTAGATCCTAAAAAGCCAACCCCGCGCAAAATTGAAAAAGCGTTATCTTGGGCCGGGCAAACGCTCCTTCAGGCCGCTGCGTTCCTGCGCAAGCAAAACATATTGCCGCCTTCCGACGAGCTTCCCCCCACCGCTCTGCCCTCCGAACCGCCTAAAGGTTGGGAAGAAGACGCCTATGAATCAGCCCGGAATTTAGTACAGTTTGCACTAAAAATACAACCGGATAAACAACGCCTTTTTTGCCAAGCTTTTGCGTTAGTCAAAGACCTGGCCGGGCAGATCCGCGCCGCCTATGAGCGGGAAGGCATTTTAAGTTTTGATGACCTGATTGTTAAAACGCGCAACTTAGTACAACACAATTTATATGTACGGCGGCTACTTAAAGAAAAATTTGATGTACTTTTTATTGATGAGTTCCAAGATACCGACCCGGCCCAAGGCGAGCTTCTGCTATTTCTGGCCGAAGAAAAAACTTCTTCGGCTTCGCGCTGGCAAGATGTAATACTGGAACCGGGCAAACTTTTTGTAGTAGGAGACCCCAAACAATCTATTTACCGTTTCCGCGGGGCTGATATTACCGCGTATGAATTATTCACACAACTTATTTTAAACCAAGGCGGCCAAAAATGTTTTCTACGCAATAATTTCCGCAGCGTGCCGGATATTGTGGGCACGGCCAACGCCGTTTGCCGCCGGGCCATGGTCCAGCAAACCGCTTTTCAACCGGCGTATGAACCGATTTTTTCTCAAAAACAAATCAACCCTCCAGACGCGGTTACCTGGCTGTTTATCAAAGCACCTGCCACGGGCCCGGCGCAAGCGGATGATTTCCGCGCCAATCAGGCAGAACAAATTGCCAACTGGATACAAAATAATGTCGGGAAAATGACCTTATCTACCGGCGAAAAACTGACCTACAGAGATATCGTTATTTTGGTACGTGCCGGAACCACTTCGGGACCGTACACAGATGCCTTGCGGCGCTACGGGATTTTATTTAATGCGGACAGTGAAAAAAATTTTTTCAAACGCCAGGAAATTAACGATTTCTTAAATTTCTTGCGCGTAATACAAGATCCGTCAGACACTACAGCATTGGTTGGCGTACTTAGAAGCCCGCTCGGCGGCCTTACCGACGAAGAAATTTATCAACTTGCTCAGCAAAATAAACTTTCTGTTTTATCCCATCCGGCTGAGCAATCGTTAGCTCATTTGTACACGCAAATTTTATCGCTTTCCCAAAAAGCCGGGCGTATGGACATGGCACGCTTTTTAGAAGAAGTACTGGACACTACTTTCCTGCCGGAGCTTTGTGCCGGAGCCTACGGCGGAGAACAAAGCGTGGAAATTTTAACACGCTTAATTCAGGAAACGCAAACCCGGTTAGCCAACCGGCCGGCCTCGCTCAATCAATTTGTAGCTACCGCGCAAGACCTTGTAGATAACGAGCCAAACACCTTAAACAGCACGCCCGCAGAAACGTTAGATGCGGTTTCGGTGATGACCGTACATAAATCAAAAGGGTTGGAGGCTCCCGTGGTTATCCTGGCCGATTTATCCCGGCAAGGGGCCGCGCCTGCTAACACGGCCGAACATATTTTTTCCTGGCAGTATAATATGCACGGTTTACGCGCCGGAAAAATTTGTGACGCTAATTTGGCTTTCTTAGAAGAAGAACAGAAAAAACACGAACGCTGTGAGGAAACACGCATTTTATACGTTGCTTTAACACGCGCGAAAGAACGGTTAGTACTCGTGGGAGATGAACGCAAAGGAGCCGAAAAAGCCGCCCGGGCTTTTTCAAATTCCGGACTTTGGCCCGACGGGAAATCCCGAGAACTTGGCCAAGATGAGGTGCAGATACCGGTTTGTTATTTTAATTATACAGAGCCGGCCGATTTTATTTATTATTCCCAAACTCCCCGGCCGAATTACGCTGCTTTGCACGAACTGGCCGCGTGGAAAAAAGCTTATCAAGCCCGCGACACACGGTATGATAAATTGCTGGCCGAAATAGCGCTCTCGCCCAGTGCTCGCGTGCAAAACAACGAAAAACTTTCCCCCGCCCAACAAGCCGGGGCTGAAATCGGCTCTCTTTGCCACCGCACCTTACAAATTTTATTTACACTTCCCGAGATTGACGTTACGCAAGCCCTTGAACAAGCCGCGCAAGAAACCGGCCTTGGCGCGCGCAAACAAGAAGCCGCCGCCATTATTAAGCCGTTTGTATTATCGGCTCTATTTAGGCAACTCAAAGCGTGCAAATTGCTCGCAGCGGAAATGCCTTTCTCATACGTGGGCGAAAACGGGCTGGTGGAAAATGGCATTATAGATGGACTATTTGAACTCCCCGACGGTAAAATTTGGGTGGTAGACTATAAAACGGATCTTCCTTCTGCCTCAGGCACGCAGGGCCTCTTAGAAAAATACCGTCCGCAATTAGCCGTATATCAAGCAGCTGCCCAAAAAATTTTCCCCGAAAAAGCGGTCCGTTGTTCGGCTGTGTTTGTGCGCGCGTTTGCCGCAGAAGATTTATAAAAGATACAATATACCATAACAAGGAGAAAACTATGTTTGATAAACTCGGTCAATTAAAAGATTTATGGAAACTCAAAGGCCAAATGGAAGAACTTAAAAAACGGTTGGATAATATGGTTATAAAAACCGACAGCCCGCGCCATTTGGTGGAAATTACCATGAACGGCTCTATGGAAGTAAAAGAAGTGCGTGTGGATGCGTTGGCTAAAAATTTTTCCGAAGAGGAACTCGCCAAAGACATCCAAGATGCTTTCAACAAAGCCGTGCGCGACACGCAAACCATGGCCGCGCAGGTTATGGGCGGGTTTGGCGGATTACCGCAAGCTTAATGAATTATCAAGATAAAAAAATAGCCGTGTTTGGGGCCTCGGAAGACCCCTCTAAATACGGCTATAAAATTTTAACAGAACTGTCTGCCAACGGAATAGATGTTTACGGCATTAATCCCAAAGGCGGCCATATCAAAGGACACACGTTCTTTGCGTGCTTAGCCGACATACCCGTGCAAATTGATGCGGCCATTATGGTCGTGCCGCCGGCGGCTTTAGCCGGAGCCGTAGCACAATGTATTAAGTCCGGCGTACGCGAGATTTGGTTTCAGCCCGGCGCCCGGTCGGAAAGTGCGTATCAAGCTGCCCAAGCGGCGGGCATTAACGCCGTTAACGGTTGCTTTATGATAGAAAATGGGTTTTGGTAATGACAAATTTTTCGGCCGGCAACATTTCGCGTTTAGGTTTAGGCACCTGGCCGCTTGGCGGCGGATATGATTGGGGCACGCTGGACGAGAACGCCGCTCAAAAAGCTGTGTTTACGGCTCTTGAGTTGGGCGTAAATTTTATAGATACGGCCCCTGTCTATGGCGACGGACAAAGCGAAGAATTGTTGGGCCGCGTTTTGGCGGGCCGCCGGGCGCAAGTGATTTTGGCAAGCAAATGCGGACTTATCAAAAATGGCAGTTGGACCGACCACGATTTGCGGCCGCAAACGATTGCCCGCCAACTGGAAAAAACCCTTACGTACTTAAAAACCGATTATCTGGATTTGTACCAAATTCACTATCCCGACCCCCAAATCCCGTTAGAAGAAGCCGTGGGCGAGCTTGTCCGTTTGAAAGAAAAAGGGGTTATTACCCACATTGGTTTATGCAATGTGTCGGCAGCGCAAATTCACGCGGCCGCCCGCGTAACAAAAATTTTTTCCGTGCAAAACGAATTCTCGCTATTACACCCTCAAAAAGGGTTGGATGTGCTGGACGCGTGCCGCACGTGCGGCGTGCGGTTTATCGGGTACGGCGTATTGTGCGGGGGTATTTTAAGCGGGAAATACAAAACCGCGCCGAATTTGCGCCGCGCGGATGCGCGCAATTATTTTTATAAATGTTACCGCGGACCGGCATTTGAGGAAGCGCAAAAAACCGTTCTTCGGCTGCGGGAAATTTCCGAACAAAAAAATATAAATCCCGCCGCAGTTGCTATTGCGTGGGCGTTACAAAAGCCGGGGGTATCCCAGGTGCTCTTCGGGGCGCGAAGCGAAGAACAAGTGCGGCAAAATGTCGTCGGCGGGCAATTTAAATTAACGCCGCAAGAAATTGAATTTTTAGAGGGAAAAGATGCAGATTAACGAATTGGAAAATTTTGTCAAAACCGTTTTGCCGCAAGTGGGGGTAAACAAACTGCGCGAACTGACGCGGCTTGTATATGAAATTGCCAAGCGCGAAAATTTGCCGCCGCAACAGATTTTAACCCCCTCTAAAAACGATACATTTGAAAGTGTGAAAACCACGTTGTTAAAACGCCGCTACCCCGTAAATTTTAAGACGGCAAACAAAAATCAATTTTATTTGCCTAAGCTGGAATCGGACGAAAATTTACGCGCGAATTTAACCCCGCAGCCGTTTGAACCGAAAACCGTTTATATAGAAACGTCCGTCACAAATTCGCCGCTGGCCGCGCGGGTGCGGGCCGCTTTCCCCAAGGCAGAGTTTAAAGAAACCGATGGCAAAAGTCACGTGGGCAGTACTGATTTTTCACGCCGCACCGAAACGCTGCTTATCCACCAAGAAAAATACGATTTTTTAAAACCGTGTCCGTGCAGCTGCGGTTCCGCCGGGTGCGGGTATAACCTTATCAATTTGGGATTTGGTTGCCGCTTTGAGTGCGAATACTGCTTCTTACAGCAATACCAAAATCTGCACGCGATTTTATGGCCCGCCAATATAGACGAATTTTTACAAAAATTAGAACAAGGAAAATTTAACAAAGGGCCGTTTGATAGACCGCGCATCGGCAGCGGAGAATTTACCGATTCGCTGGTATTTGATGATATTACGCAATATTCGCAACAACTTGTGCCGTTTTTCCGTGCGCGCCCGCAATGGCAGTTTGAGTTTAAAACAAAAAGCGTCAATATCGGCGGGCTCTTAAAAGCAGGCGGATGTGAAAATGTGGTCGTATCGTGGTCGGTTAATTCTTCTAAAATTACAAACAATGCCGAACATTTTACACCTCCCTTAACCGCGCGCTTACAAGCCGCGTGTGAAACAGCACGTGCCGGATACCGGCTGGGCTTTCACTTTGACCCGGTGGTTATTTATGAGGGGTATCAAGCCGATTATGCCCGCACGGTAGAAGAAATGGCTGACACGCTGCCGGCAGATAAAATTGCTTGGATAAGTATAGGCACATTGCGCTTTAGCCGCGAGCTTAAAAAACAGATAGAAATGCGTTTCCCCGAAAACTTTATGTTAGACGGCGAATTTTTATTAGATTTTGACGGCAAAATGCGCTACGGACAACAACAACGGTTGGAAGTTTACCGGTTTTTAGTACCGCTGCTTCGCCGCACTTTTCCGCATACCCACGTATATTTATGCATGGAAGACCCGCAAATTACGCGGTTGGTTGGATAAAAAAAACCCGGGGTAAGAATCCCCGGGCTTTCATAAAACGGACTAACTAATTTAACAATTTCCCGTCGTCAAAACAAATAGTATAGCCGTAATAAGCGTAACTTTCCGCCAGCGAGTTCTTCGGCACTTTCACCGACTTGTCATATTTGGCCCGTTCTTTCATTAGGTAGTAATACGGAATCCCTTTTTTAGGGTCAGGGGTTTGCTGGGCAATAATGAAATAACGGCGCGTTTTTTTATTTACCGGCAACGCATACACGCCCAACTCCTTGCGTAAAGTCTCTTCCGAACATTTTGTTTCTTTTTCCAAAAACTTTAGTTCTTTGCGCGAAATTTCCACATAACCGGCTTTCTTAAGTTCTTCTTCCACCCGGGCAATTTGCGCCAAAGTTTCTTTGGAAGGAGCCACCGATTCATCCGGCAGCAAAAATGCTTTGCGATTTTGCAACGCTTCGGTATACACAAAAAATCCGCTGTCGGTTAGCGTGCTATCCGCTTTGAAAATTTTATTTCCTTTCATATCACGCAAACTAAACACATCTTTGACCGGCACGCCCGCCTTTTGAAATACGCCAATAGCATCCTGCCCGATATGTTTCTGCAAAGCGTCGTAGCCATCTTTGGTCAATAATTCGCGCTCAAAATCAGTACCCTTGTTAATGGTAACAAGGAAATCAGCCGGCACTTTAGGATATTTCTTTTTTAAGTAATTAACACCGCGGCGTTGTTCAGCCCGGTGAATATTGACAAAGGTTTGACGCATTTCGTCGGTTAGTTCCGTTGTTTTAGGGCTAATTGCGTAACGTTGTTTAAGAGCGTCCAAAATTTCTTCATCGGAAAAATAGTCCGGTTCCAAATTGACAAGCCGCTGGCGTGCAATCAGGTTAAGCGGTTCTACCGCCAACGCCGAGCGGTAAAATTCAGCCGCCCCCTTCTTATCTCCCTGGTATTCCACAATCACCCCTTTGCCCACCAGAGAATTGACATTGGCGGCATTAGATTCTAACGATTTAGTATACCACACAAACGCCTCATCATTTTGCTGACGTTTCAGGGCAATGTCTCCCAACATGGAGTAGGTGTATGATAAGTAAGGGGAAGTGCGCGTCATAACCGATAACGCAGCACGAAAAGCTTGTTCGGCTCCGTCTAAATCTTCCAACGTAAGCAGCACTCCTGCCAATGAAAGTTGTGTTTCCGCATCGGAGGGAGCTAGTTTTACACAACGAGTAAAGGTTTCTTTGGCTACCTGGTATTGCTGGTTGGAAAATTGCTGTTTTCCTTCTTGCAAACAGGCCTTCACCGGCTCTGACACATCCGCCGCTGCCGGCAACGATAACACCGTTGCGACCAACGACAGCCCGGCAGCTTTAAGCAAAAAAAGTTTGAAACCCGGCATATAGAACTCCCATCAGTTTTTCGGCCTCTGTCAATTTAAGCGGACTCCCGGACAAAAAGCCTCCTTTTCTTATTTTAGCAAGATTTTTAGCATATACGCACGCCATCATCCGGCAAGGCAGCATTTTTAGGCGCGGCCATTGCCGCATAAGCATAAAAGATTGCTCGTACAATTGCTGCGCTTTCTCATCTAAAAAAGATAACGCGCGGGCCGTTTCTTCCGGTTTTTGTCCGGTCAGGATATCTTTACGCGTAAGCCCAAACTGCGCCAGCACTTTATCGGGCAAATAGACACGTTGTAACTTTGCGTCTTGCGAAACATCCCGGATAATGTTGGTTAATTGCACCGCACTGCCCAGTGACAAAGCAAGCGCATTGGCTTGCGGCCCTTTTACATCCAAAATATCTAACGTTGCTAACCCCACCACAACCGCCACGCGGTATAAATACCAATCCAACGCCTCTAACGTGGCGTACGTTTTGCCTTGCAAATCGGCACGCATCCCTTCTATCAAAAGCAAAAACCGACCTGAGGACAAATCAAATTCTTTAATCACTTCGCTAAGCCGTTTGCCCAAATCGGTTTGGGCAGAACCGTTAAAAACCCGTTCAATTTCCGCTTGCCAAAAATCTAACTCTTTACCCGGATCCGTATTCCGCGGTTCATCAACAATATCATCCATCAAACGACAAAACTCATAATACGCCGCCAACGCAGCCCGGCGGCGCGGACTCACAAAGAAAAAAGCCGGCCCGAAACTGGATTTCTTATAAGATGTATTTGATGAGGTTTTAGTCGCTTCCATGTTTTTTTAAATACGATAAGGCAGCCCCGGTAGCCGTGGCATAAATAGCATTTTCCGGGATAATAAAATGCACGCCATGCATTTTGTGCAAGGCTTCAAACACCTGGTGCGCGAACGGCACTTGCGTGAGAGTACCGGTTAAAATAACCTCTTTAATCCGGTCTTGCCGGCACGCAAAAACGGCCATCATACCAATGGTTTGAAACGTCATATTTAAGACACCTAACGCAATATCCGCTGCACGGGCGCCGTCTTCCATTTTGCCAAAATTGGAAGCCGTTGTTTCCGGCGGGAGTGTGGGGATTTGCGCCGTGCTTATGTCTTGAATATTTAAATCTACTTTAGCCAGTTCGCCCGATTGTGCCAACTCAGCCACCGTTTTAAAGGAAGTCGCTCCGCACATTTTTTCACACAACCCCAAAACTGTGCCGCCGCCAACCCCTGAACCGCCGATATGCACAATGCCGTCTTTCCCGGCGCGCACAAAGGCCGTGCCGGTACCCATGCTGACAATCAACCCTTCTTTTCGGCCGGATAATTCCAACCCGCCTAAACCAATAGCTAAAAATTCATCTACCCGCGAAGTGGCGATACCATAAATATCTTTTTTAAAAAGAGAAGAACCCACCCCGGTAATAAAAATCCGGGTTACGTCCGTAAGAGCTAAATTATTTTCGTTGATAAATTTTCCTAACGCTCCATACGCAGAAGTAACCGGGTCGGCCGCTTCCACTTTTAAGCGGGAAATCGGCCGGCCGTCATGCGTATATCCCACGATTTTGGTAGTAGACCCCCCCACATCAATGCCAATAACTATACTCATATTATTTCTCCGATAAGCCGATAGATTTTAGGAACGGTCCGTTATCCACCGGACGGCCTAAAAAGTTTTGAACCATCGTTTCTTCTTCAATCGTACTGCCTTTTTCTAAAATTTCACGGCGGTATTTTAGACCGGTATTTGTGTCAAAAATACCGTTCTTTTCAAACTCGCTGAAAAAATCCTCCGCAATTACTTCCGACCACAAATACCCATAATAGCCGGCATCATATCCACCCATGATATGTCCAAAAGAGGCCTGTGGAATTGTGTGCGGCGTTAAACGCACGTGACGGATTTTTTTCGTTAAATCAAAATAAAGCTTAGTAGTATCGGGCGTTTTGGGCAGGGTATGTAAAGTCATATCATACTGGGCAAAAAAGTTTTGCCGCAAATACGCCGTAGCGGTACCAAAATTTTTAGCATCAATCATTCGTTTAATTAAATCATCCGGCAGAGGCTCGCCCGTTTTATAATGCTTGCTGATTTTTTTAAGCACGGTCGGATTCCACGCCCAACGTTCCAACAACTGGCTGGGGGCTTCCACAAAATCCCAACTGACGCTGGTGCCTGCTTGCGGCCCATATTTAGCGCGCGTAAGCGCATTATGTAACACATGCCCAAATTCGTGGAACAAGGTTTCCACTTCGCCGTGTTTTAATAACGAAGGCATATCTTTGGAGGGCTTATTCATATTAGCTACTATCGCCACAAACGGTGTTTGATAGGTACCGTCTTCTTTTTCTTCGCCCCCCACCAAATCAAAACACGCCGCGTGTTTGTATTTGCCTTCGCGCGGGTACAAATCCATATAGAAATACGCAATCAAATGCTTGTCCTGCTTATCTTTAATGGCAAAAGCTTTAACATCTTCGTGCCAAACGGGAATATTCACCGGCTCAAATGTAATACCCAGCAAATTACCAAACAAATCAAGCATCCCGTCAATGACAACTTGCGAAGGGAAATACTCTTTGATTTTTTCGCTGTCTAAATTCAAGTGTTCTTTGCTGTATTGATACCCCCAATAGGCGCTTTCCCAGGGGAAAATTTCGCGCGATTTTTGGCCTGTCTTTTCATTTTTATAAGACACTAACAGCTGCGTTTCTTTCTCGCCCATAGGCGCTAATTTTTTCTGCAAATCTTTTAAAAATGTCATTACATTTTTGGGGGTTTTGGCCATACGGTCTTCCAGCTGCAAATCGGCATATGTTTTATAACCCAAAAGGTGTGCCGCATCCCGGCGCAGCGTAAGCGACTTTTCCAACAGCTCTACATTTTTTTCTCCGCCGCGGCGGTTATATTTATATTCCAATTCTTTGCGCGCTTCTTCGTCTTCCGCGCTTTTCATAAAAGGAACGACATCCGGATAATCCAACGTAACCACATATTTACCGTCGGCATTTTTTTGAAGTTTTTGAATATAATCTTCGCCAAGACCTTTTAGTTGTTCTCTGGTTACATACAGCGGATCTTTATATTCACGAATGTTTTTATCAAACTCAATGGAATACTGCGATTCTTCTTTGTTAATAGCTTTAAATTTTTCTAAATCCTCGTCGTTCAAATCCATACCTTTGTATTTAAACCCGATAAGCATTTCTTTAACAAGTTTGGCCTGTACCGGATCTAGCTGCGGCTTGGTATCCGTATACGCGCGAATAGCCCGGTAAATATCACGCCGGGCAGCAACATCTACCATATATTGGCTGATTTGCATTTCCAAATCGGTTACGGTATCACGCAATTTTTTATCGGTGGAAACATACGCTAAAAATCCGCTTACGCCCAACGCTTCGTGGTATTTTTTAAACAGACGGTAATAACCTAAAATCGTGTTATCAAAGGTACGTTTTTCGGCGGGAATAGCAATAAACGCGGCCAGGTCTTTTTCCAGTTGTGCGCGCGCGGCGGCCTCTGCGGGAGCTAACTCGTCGGCTTTATAATCAAAATGCAAAACTCCGTTTTTGGTAAACATAGTAGGCATAGCAAAAACTCCTGTAGATAAAAATAGCAAAAGAACGGCAGGGATTATATAGTGTTTTTTCATACTCATATCATAGCATTTATAAGACATAAACTCCGGCAATAAAGCCGGAGTTTATGTCCAATTCAAAACGTGCATTAAGCCCCCATTGCTGTACGGATGGTGCCGTCTTCTCTGGGCGACCCCGCCGGGCAAAAATTGCCCGCACAATAAGACCCGGTTTTGTACGTATTGTTGTTGCACGCGCCTTGTACCGTTGCATGGCAAACAGAGCCTCCCGTGTACGTATTACTTCCGCACGCACCGGAAGCATTTCCGTAACAAGAAGAACCGTCCGAGAAAGTAGAACGCCCGCCGCAACCGCCGTGCTCATTGCTATAGCAAAGAGAACCTGATGTATAGGTGGCGGCACCACACCCGTACATAGCATCCGATTCGTTATAACATATAGAATGCTCGTAAGTGCTACCGCTACCGCACGCCCGATTGCCGGAAGTACCTGCGCTTTTGGCGTGGCATGTAGAATCGGTATATGTATTAGCACGGCAACCGCCGCTTCCGTCAGCCACACACATAGAATTATTAAATGAGCTATCGTTGCAAGCGGACGTACTTTGACTAAAGCAGGCGGAATCTTCCGTATAGTTAGCATGACCGCAACCGCCTGCCGGGCCGCTGTAGCAAGCAGAGTGGTCATTGTAATCACTGCGCCCACATACATATCCATCATTTCCTTGATTGTGGCAAGTAGAATTATTGTAGGTACTGTATCCGCAAATCGTGTTATTAACACTGCCGCCATGCGAGCCGGAACATTCCGAATCCTCATACGAATTATGTTGGCAGCTACTCAAAGAATTATTGCCTTGACAGGTAGCCCCGGTAAAAGAGGAGTTGGAACACCCGCCTGTAGTGCCGGCTTGGCACGTATCTCCGTTTACCAAAACCAAATTTTCACCGTCATAATATATTTGAGAGAACGAGCCATCTTCCAACTTACCTTTTAAAATGTACGTAGCATAGGCGTCCCCATCCAAACTGCCGTGCGGTATTTTAACTCCTTGTAATTCTTCTTCGCACAACCACTCGGCCATTTCGTTACCGCGTTCGGCCTCGCAATGGATATTGCCGGGGAAGTTCTCGCTATGCATTTGATAAATCACGTAACGCACCGACGGCGCTTTTTTATTATATCCTCTTACAAATTTATATTTTTCTTCCGAGCCGATAGTAACCTCTACCGGGTTATCATCGCCCACATTTTCTATATCCAAATCGTCAGCCGCCTCGGCATATTTGTCTTGCGCAATATAGTATACTTCTTGCGCTTCGGCAATAGCTCGGACATTGGGAATAGTTGTATGAAAACGGCTCTTGAATATAGCACGTTCATACCACGGTAGGGCAAACCCAGCCAAAATGCCGATAATAAGTATCACCACTAATATTTCAATCAGCGTAAAACCCGTCCCCTTTAAAAGGCCGGTGCGCACAATATTTTCTTGAACACGTGTTTTTTTCATTAGAAAACCTTCCTTAAATAAATTGTAACAAAATAAAAAGTTTTTTGTTATAATTTTATGTAGTGAATATTCATATTAATAAGGAACTGTGGAAAAACAAAAATGTACGAACCGTTTGTAGCTAAAGAGATCTTCCTTACCAAAGGGATCGGACGTCACAAAGAAAAACTGGCCAGCTTTGAAGAGGCCTTACGCGATGCGCATATCGCACCGTTTAACATTGTACCGGTATCCAGTATTTTCCCCCCGGGATGCAAACTTATCCCGGCAGCCAAAGGGGTCAAGCAACTTAAACCCGGGCAAATTTTGCACTGCGTTATCAGCCGCAACACTAGCAACGAGTACCGCCGTATGATTGCCGCGTCTGTAGGCGTAGCTATTCCCAAAGACGGCAAAAATAATTACGGTTATCTGTCCGAGCACCACAGCTTCGGCGAAACCGATAAACAAGCCGGCGACTATGCCGAAGACTTAGCCGCTTTGATGCTTTCCACCACGCTGGGTATTGATTTTGATAACGATACTACGTGGGATAAAAAAGAAGAAATTTGGAAGATGAGCGGTAAAATCGTCCGCACGACCAACATTACGCAATCGGCTATCTGCGTAGACGGAATGTGGACCACGGTGCTTGCCGCTGCCGTATTTGTAAAGTAATACACGGTAATTTTGTGAGCGAAGACAACGTACAAATTGATAAGTTCATGGGGCTGGAGAGCAAAACAAGCTCTCTGCCCCTTTGTAAATTCGCGGTCGTGCCGGTGCCGTTTGAAAAAACGGTCTGCTACGGGCACGGTACCGCCAAAGGCCCCGCGGCCGTTATTGAAGCCTCTACCCAAATTGAACTTTGGGACGAAGAAACCAAAACCGAAACGTGGGAACTGGGCATCAACACACAACCCGCCATCAACTGCAAGGGCTCCACAAACACCGTTTTCAAAAACATTGATAAAGCCGTGCGTAACTTAATGCAATATAAAGCGATTCCGTTTTATATCGGCGGCGAACACACCGTTACGCAAGCGCTTGCGCAACCATATATTGAAAAATATAAAAATTTGAGCATCTTGCACTTTGACGCTCATGCCGATTTGCGCCCGACGTTTGAAGGCACACCCAAAAGCCACGCGTGCGCGTTATATCCGGCGTCGCGCCAAGTAAAAGTAGTGCAAGTGGGTATTAGAAGCGTCGCCAGCGAAGAAAAACAATTTTGCAACGCCGGCAACGTAACCACCTATTTAATGCACGAACACCGCGACATTAAAAAGTTAATTCCGCAAGTATTAAAAAAATTGACAGACACCGTTTATATCACTATTGACGTAGACGGCTTTGATCCGTCGGTCATTCCGGCCACCGGCACGCCGCAACCGGGCGGGTTTATGTGGTATGAAGCGTTGGACCTGTTCCGTGAAGTGATTAAGCATAAAAAAATTGTGGCTGTAGATGTGGTGGAAGCCTGCAAACGCAGTGCGGACACCATTACCGAATTTAACGTTTCTAAACTCATTTATCGTTTAATGGGTTATTTAGCGTTAAAAAATCAAAAAAGAAATAAGTAACAAAAACCGGAATCCCCCCCATTGAAAAAGGAGATTTCTTATTCGCAAAAAGGTCAAGCTTAAAAAAAAGGCTTGAAATTTTGCCAAAAGTGTATTAGACTATTTAAAAGGTGCCTTTAGGGTGCTTTTTAAATATAAAAGATAAGGAGAAAAACTATGAAACAAGGTTTCACGTTAATTGAATTACTGGTAGTCGTATTGATTATCGGTATTTTGGCGGCCATTGCGCTACCCCAGTACACCAAAGCGGTGGAAAAGTCTCGCGCGGCGGAAGCTATTCAGTTGTTGGGCGATTTAGCTACGGCTGAACAAATCTACTTCATGCAAGCTGGTTCTTACACCGACCAGTTGGATCAATTAGATATTGAATTGCCCGGCATCAGCGGTTCTACGGCTGCTACGAAGAACTTTAACTTGTACGTTCGGAGCTCTGATGGAGCCACCGAATTCGTAGCTGCGGCCGTTCGTGCCAATAACGGTACCGATGTCTCCACCGGCGACCAAAAATATGCCGTCGGTTTAGGTTTGACCTCCAGCGGCCAAATTACCCGCTGGTGCGGTGAAACGATTGGCTCTGATGTAACCACTGCCCCCGGTTCTTTTGGCTCTGCCACCTTGGGCAGCGCGGACATTTGTAAGTCCATCGCCGGCAACAGCACGGGTCAAATCAAATAAGGTTAATTTTGTATAAACCTACACCCCCCGATTGGGGGGTGTTTTTTGTTGTATTACTAAACTTGTAGCGGGCAAGGCCGCCGTGCCCGTGCGGCCCTTATTTGATGAGTATATTAAAAACGCCCCCGTGCCAAAAGCACGGGGGTTCATATAGCAGATGTTTTTAAGTAAGATAAACAGAGGTTTAAGACCTTCTGCCTGCCCCCGGCAAGGGGGCGGCTAGCACTAGGTTGATACATTAA
>JAGCMD010000019.1 GCA_017646765.1 Elusimicrobiaceae bacterium
ATTTCTTTTAACACATCTTTGGCGATAATTTTATCCTTTTCGGATAAGTGAATTTTATCAAAAAACACTTTGGCCGCGGAAACTTGCAACGAGGTAATGTCGTCAATGTTTTTGCCGTCTACTTTGACGGCCAGTGCTTCGGGTTTTAAGCGTTTGCCCTGGCAAACGGGGCACTCAATTTCGCGCATAAAACGCTGGGTAACTTCCTCTTTTACAAAGTCGCTTTCACTTTCGGCCACGCGGCGTTTTAAGTTGGTAATTACGCCCTCAAATTCCTGTTCTCCGCCGGAGATAATAGAGGTATAGGTGGCACCGCCCGTACCGTATAAAATTAAATCGCGCTGGGCTTTGGGTAGTTTTTTCCACGGCGTAGTCATGGAAATATGCTGTTGGCGGCAGACTTGTTTTAGCATATCGTAATAATATCCGCTCCACGAGTTTTTCCACCGGTGCGTGCGGGTGGTGACCGGGTTTTCCCACGCTTCTATGGCTCCTTCGTTTAACGATAAATCAGGGTTAGGAACGACGAGCGTTTCATCTACTTCAATTTTCACGCCCAAGCCGTTGCACTCCGGGCACGCGCCGTAGGGGGAGTTAAACGAAAAAAGCCGCGGCTCTAACTCGCTAAACCCGATACCGCAATGCGCGCACGCATTACTTTCGCTATATGTAAAATCAACGGGTTTATTGCCGGATGTTTCCAGAATATGCACGAGCCCTTGCGCGTATTTGAGTGCCGTTTCCAAACTTTCTACGAGCCGCTCGCGGTCAAATTCATCTACGTAAAATTCATCTACCACGAGCTCAATGGTGTGTTTTTTGTAACGCTCTAAGGTGGGCACGTGGTCCAAGGTGATAACTTCGCCGTTGACGCGTGCCTTAACGTATCCCTCTTTTTTAAACTTGGCAAAAAGTTCTTCATACGTGCCCGCGCGGCCGCGCACGACGGGCGATAAAATATACAGCGTTTTATCCGCGAATTTTTTAAGTATATCTTGTGCGATACCTTGCACGCTCCACGTTTCCACGGCGCGGCCGCACTGCGGACAATACCGCTTGCCCACGCGCGCAAAAAGTAAACGCAAGTAATCGTAAATTTCCGTCACGGTAGAGACGGTAGAACGCGGGTTTTTAGACGGGTTTCGCTGTTCAATGGAAATAGCGGGGGAAAGTCCTTCAATGTGCTCTACATCGGGCTTTTCCATGAGTTCCAAAAATTGTCGTGCGTAAGCAGACATGCTTTCCACATAGCGACGTTGGCCTTCGGCGTAAATGGTGTCAAACGCCAGCGAACTCTTGCCCGAACCGGAAAGTCCGGTTACGACTGTCATTTTGTCTTTCGGTATTTCTACCGTGATGTTTTTTAAATTGTGGCCTTTGGCGCCGATGACTTTAATTGATTTCATACCAAATTCTTCAGGAAAAAAATAATCGCAAAAAGTTGCGTAAACAGTGTTTTTTACTTAAATAAATTATATAATTTATTGAGCACTTTTTTGGAGTTTATTACGTGAAAAAATCAGTTAAATATTCTTTGTATGCGTTGGGTATGCTGTTGTCGGTCGGAGTTTTGGCGGTGCTAATCTATCAGGCTAAAGATAGTTTCGTCAAGATTTGGCAAACGGTACAAACCCGGTATTTGTTCTTGTCTGTAGTATCTTCCGTACTGATTTATGTTTCTATGGGAATGAGCCTGTATGAAGTGTTGCGCATTATGGGCCGGCATATCGGCAAAGGCGCTGCAATTGGTATTGCGCTTGTTTCTACGACGGTCAATTATGCGGTCTCTTCGCTGGGAGCTAGTGGCTTTGCGTTACGTGCGCATCTGTTAAACCGTCGCCGGGTGCCGTTTGGCACGTGTGTAACGGCCAGTATTGTAATTACGGTGCTACTCTATTTTGTGTTGGCTATTATTATTTTGCAAGGATCTATTCTGATGTTGTTTCACTCGTCGGCTACGCCGGTGCAGCTACTCAAAAATTTTGTACTTATCATCGTAATGTGTGCGGTATGTGTGGCGGTAACAGCCTTTTTGTTTAATAACGAGTGGCGCTATAAATCTATCCGCAAAATGTTCCGCCTGCTTAACAAAGTGCTTTTCCATGTTTTCCGGGCGCTGATTCCCAAAGGACGCTATGATGATTTTATGGACCAGTTGGATGAAGGCATTGCGCTAATTCACAAGAAAAAGAAAAAAATGACGTGGACTATTGTTTACGTTTGCGCCGATTGGCTGTTTACAATTTTAGTTTTATTCTTTGCCTTCCGTGCCGTAGGCGTGCATATTGCCGCGGGGGTGCTCGTGGCCGGGTTTGCGATTGGGATGGTTACAACGCTTATCCCCATTTTGCCCGGCGGGTTGGGCGCTATGGAACTTGCTATGACGGCTGTGTATGCCCAAATGGGTATTGATTGGGACGCCGCCCTTATGGCTACGCTGATTTACCGGGTAGTTTATTATATTTTGCCCGGTATCGTGAGTATTTTTATTTATTGGGGGCTGCAATTGTCGGCCTCGCCGGTTTCACCCAAAAGAAAAGGAGTTTCGCATGAAAGAACGCATTAACGAACAAGTCCCAAATGTACGGCCCAGTTGTTATATTCATAAGACAGCCGTGCTTATCGGGGATGTAACCGTGGGAGAGAACGTATCGGTTTGGCCCTGTGCCGTTTTGCGGGGGGATATTGCTTCCGTTACGGTAGGAGATAATTCCAACATCCAGGAAAACGCTTGTGTACACGTCAATTACGGGGCGCCGGTGGTTATCGGCAAAGGCGTGAGCGTCGGGCACGGAGCCGTTATACACGGCAGTAAAATCGGAGACAATTGTTTAATCGGTATGAATGCCGTGGTAATGGAGAGCGAAATCGGCCCGAACTGCGTAATCGGAGCGGGGGCCGTGGTGGCAGCCGGTAAAAATATTCCGGCGGGCTCTTTGGTGATGGGGGTCCCGGCGAAAGTAGTCCGGCAGTTGGAAGAAGACGAAGTAAACGCTATAATGAAAAACGCACACGATTATACGGAGTCTATCCGTTTGTACAAAGACCATTGCGAAGAGATTTAATCTATGAAAAAGATAGTCATGATTGAAGATTCTAAAGTGCTGGGAACCGCTCTTGCCGGCGCGCTTAAAGTGGAAGGGATTGAAGTACACTGGGCCAAAAACGGGGTGGAAGGCGTTTCGGCGGCCAAACAAATTAAACCCGATTTAATTTTGTTAGATTTGATGCTGCCTAAACTAAGCGGTTTTGATGTTTGTAAATTATTGAAAACCGATAACGCCACCTGGCGTATCCCGGTGGTGATTATGTCTACGTTATCGGACCCGGAATCGCGGGACCGTGCCAAAGAGGCGGGGGCGGACTTTTTTATTCCCAAACCCTACGATTTGGAAGATACGCTAAACGAAATCAAAAAATATCTCAACTAGGAGAGTTCTATGGGAAAATTAGACGTGGAAGAAATTTATGAGTTGTTGGAAATGAACGAGCCGGCCCGTGCGCTCACACTCCTTAAAAAACAACGTACCAAAGATGCACAGTTGTGGTTTTTGCAAGGCGAGGCCGAGCGGCAGTTGGGAAATTTTGAAACGGCGCTTTTAACGTATGCCAAAGGGCTCAAAATCGCGGACATTGCCGAAGAACGTATGGATATTTTGCTGGCTATGAGCGCCTGTTACCGCACGCTCGGGCACGCAGCCGCGGCGTATGAACTGGCTGATGAAACGTTCCAAATGGCGGGCGAGTTGGAATATGACGACTACACTGTGCGCGCTATGCAAGAAATGGGGATGGCCCTTCGCGCATGGGGAAAATTAGAGGATGCGCTGGAACTGCTGGACACCGTTTTGGCCGCCTATACGCAAAACAAAGATTACGCCGGTATGAGTTTTATTCATTGGGCCAAGGGGGGAATCTTCCGTCTGCAAGGGCACTTTGAAGAAGGAATTTTGCAATTTAAAAAATCTATCGCGCTGGCCAAAAAAATACACGATAAAATTAACGAGGCCTATGGCTACTGCGGGCTGGCCGGTATCAGCCGCATCTGCGGGAAAATTGACGAGTGCGTGAAAAACTATAAACTGGCCGAGAAGATTTTTAAACACACGCAAGATGTGTTTGGTAACGCCTACACCCATTGCGGTATGGCCAACGGCCTACGCCAACAGGGGAAATACGCCGAAGCGTTGAGCCATTATAATACGGCGGATAAATTGTATTCCTCTATCCATGATACCGTAGATTTGGGGTTTGTCAAATGGGGCCGTGCCGATGTATTGCGGCGCAAAAACAAAATGCAAGACGCGCTGAAAGATTTGCAAGAAGCGAAACTGCTTTTTGATAATTCCGACGAAAAACGCGGGCAGATTTTAACACGCTTGTCGTTGGCGCAAGTGCTCTATGCGCTCGGACGTACGGACGAGGCGGAAGAACTTTATGCAGCCGGTGTTGCGCAAGCACAAAAGGAAGGTCTGCACACCTACTTGGAAAGCTACACCTAATCGTTGGGCCGGGGCAACCCAAAAATTAAAGGATATATTTTGTAGCCCACATTTTGAGCTCGCTTTCCGAGGTATTCGCCTCAAAGCGGGCTCCTTCTTTTATGTGTGCCTTCGGAGCGAGCGCTTGCAAGTTGAGGGCCGTTTC
>JAGCMD010000020.1 GCA_017646765.1 Elusimicrobiaceae bacterium
GTCCAAAGGCCCTGGGTTTTTTACACATTACCCTTAAATTATAAGTGTAGGACACATAAAAAATAAGGAGGCAGTATGAAGAAGGTGATGATGTTGTTAGGTGTGTTGTTTTTACTTGCCGCACCGGGCATGGCACAAAACGTCAAAATAGATGACGCCGGTGTACAAAACATTATTAAAAAAGCCGTAGACAGAAAAATATCCGTAGCCAGATCGGCGGCACAAGAAAAGATGCATGCGCAAATTAATGACGCGGATATTAAAATTACTTTTGGAAATTATATATTGATTGGTAAATGCAAACACTTGTATGGGGCCACGGACTATGAGTATATTGGTGGAGTAAACGGCGAGATAATGGCATACAAGACGGAGATATACGACGCGTTTATGTTGTATACAACACTCTTTGCGATAGAATCAGGTAATTTGACTCTTGTTCATAAGACTAGAGAATTCAAAGACTATGGCGACAGCTTTCCATGTATGACGGCCCCTGAACTTGTGAAACAAGCAAAAGACTGGGCGGGTAAGGATCCTATTACGGTTACTCGGAGCGCCGCCTATGATACTGAAGCTAAAGATCTGATTTCCAAAATGCGCAATAATGACCCTGATTCGGAAGAATTCCAAAAAGCACTCAAACATTTTAGCTCTCATAAGGGAAACGCCCGCATTCAAAATTATTGTAAAAAAACTTATTCGGTCGCCTGGGTTGGCGGAGTAGAAGATCCGAAAATAGAGATATGTTGCACCGCTGTAAAGGAGGCAGATGCTGGCGTTCCTTGGGGCGAATACTTTAAATCTGCCAAAAAGGTAGTATATCGTCCCGGTGGTCTGTTTCCTAATATACCTTGGCAGCGCAAGTACCATCACGCCGATGACGCAGAAGAACTTGTAGATCTGTGTATC
The DNA here is from genome assembly GCA_017646765.1 of Elusimicrobiaceae bacterium. Classification (GTDB taxonomy): domain Bacteria; phylum Elusimicrobiota; class Elusimicrobia; order Elusimicrobiales; family Elusimicrobiaceae; genus Avelusimicrobium. The sequence goes on from JAGCMD010000020.1 coordinate 913, forward strand.
AACTACTCAAAATCGAAAAATGCCGTCTTCCTCTATTTAGATGAATGGGATATAGGAGACACTATACGCGAATCTTGGTAGTACAAAAAGCCAACGCAGTTAAAAACCAAACACCCCGGGTAATTAGCCCGGGGTGTGTTTTCTTCAACGTAAATACTCTCTTATTTTCCGGTGTTCTTTTGGGCTTGTTTAGCCGATTTTTTGGCAGCTTTGGCGGCATTTTTGGCTTTCTTATCAGCCGCTTTAACTATTTCTATAATTCCGCGCTTATCAACGCCGACAAGAGATACCTTCGCCTTTAATAACTGGGCATGCGTCAGTGCCTTTTGCCCGTTATTATCTCTCTTAAGCACATCAATTTTCGGGTGCCCAAGCAATTCTTCCACACTTTCAAACGAGCCCGCGTCAATAGCCTTCATCAAAGCAGTCTCTCCGCCTTTATCCGCCGCATTTACATCTGCCCCTTTCACGCCGGAAACCGTAGGATAAAGCAGCTCCTTCACCACTTCCTCTTGTCCGTTTGCCGCCGCTATCATCAAAGCGGTATTTCCGTCCAAATTAGCATGATTGATATTCGCCCCGGCTTTGAGCAGTCTTTTAATAATGTTAACGTCCCCGTTTTCAGCCGCCAGCTGCAGCGGAGTCCACCCATGATCTTCCTCCGGGTCAATCTCTATGGCAACTTGACGTTTTGCCGCAAGTAACGCTTTGACAATTTTGCGGTCTTTTTTATTTACTCCCCAATGCAAGGCCGTGCGGTAGTGACGGTCAGTTTTGTTCAAATCGGTTTGCGGTAGGGCAATAATTGCCAAGGCCAGTGCCGTGATTTGTTCATTTTGCTTCACCTTTTGCTCCGGGGTTAAAGACTCCCCTTTTTCTTGCGGTTTAGACAAATCAAATTCTTCCGATATAACATATACCAACGGCGGCATCCCCAAAATGCGTTTGTTTATATTTTCGGACACCGCTTTTTCCTTAAGCAAATCTTTCGCTATATTATACCGCCCATCCGCCAAGGCTTGCTTAAATTCGCGCCAAGCTTTTTTTTCGTTTTGAGCGTCGGCTTCGTCTACTTTTTCTTGAAGGACAGACTCTACCTTGTTTTTACTATCCATAAAAGAGCTCTTCCCCGTTCCTGCCAAAAGAGGACAGGCCGGTACGAACAGCAACACGCTGGCAGCTAACACAATTTTCTTCATATATTATATCCTCACTAAAATAACGACTTTTTATTATTATATCCTAAAAATTTCTTTTAATGCAAGGCTCGCCTCCCCAAACAAAGCCTCTTTTTCTATTAGGATTTTTGGCCCTTAGGCTCCTACTGCCATCCCTATCCGTTTTTTGCTACAATATAAAAGAGAAGTTTTCTTATTTTTAGCTCAAGGTGATATACACATGATTATATTGTTTTTAAATTGCGGCAGTTCCTCCGTAAAGTACAGCGTTTATGATTGGGAACAGAAAAAAAGCTTGTGCGCCGGCGGCGTAGAGCGTATCGGTATTGAAGGCACACGCCTCACCCAAAACCGCCCCGGTTTCCCCGAATACGAAATCAACCAAAATTGCAAAGATCATAAAGAAGCGATCAATTTAGTTATTAAAACATTAACCGACAAACAGCACGGCGTCATTGAAGACGTCAACGTGATTAGCGCCGTCGGCCACCGCATCGTACATGGCGGGAAATTTGCCAAATCTGTGGTGGTAGATCAAAGCGTTATTGATGAACTGCGCAACATTTCCGATTTAGCACCGTTGCACAACCCCGCGCACATTATGGGTATTGAAGCGGCTCGCGCGTTACTGCCCAACGTCACGCACGTGTGCGTGATGGACACCGCTTTCCACCAAACCATGGAGCCCGAAGCCTACATGTACGCCTTGCCGCGCAAATGGTATACCGATTACGCCGTACGCAAATACGGGTTTCACGGATCGTCGGTATTATACACTTCGCGCCGCGCGGCGGTGTTAATGGACCGCCCGGTAGAAGAACTTAATACCATTGTCTGCCACTTGGGCGCGGGAGCCAGCTTAACCGCTGTGCAAAAGGGCCGCTGCATTGATACGAGCATGGGGCTTACGCCGTTAGAAGGGCTTGTCATGGGCTCGCGCTCGGGCGATATTGACCCGTCTGCGTGCTTTTACATGATGAAAAAACTAAATATGTCGCCCGATGAAATGTATCCCATTTTGAACAAAAAAAGCGGTATGTATGCACTCACCGGAGACCGTTTCTCCGACCAGCGCGACGTACGCAAGGGCATTGACGAGGGCGACGAACTGTGTGAAATGGCCGCCCAAGTACAAGCCCACCGCATCAAAAAATACGTCGGTGCCTACATGGCCGAGCTGGGCAGTTTAGATTGTATCGTTTTCACGGCCGGTATCGGCGAGCGCGACCCGGATGTACGCGCACGGTCTTTGGCGGGATTAGAAAATTTCGGCATTATACTGGACAAAGAACGCAACGAAGCCGCCAACACCAACAAAGTGGAGTGTTTGCTTTCGGCCGATAATTCCAAAGTAAAAATTTTCTTAATTCCTACGGACGAAGAAATCGTAGGCGTGCAAGACATTGTAGCCATTTTGGAAGGCAAGTATGATGTCTACACGAAATTCCGGTATATCTTCCAAGAAAAGAGCTACCGCAACAAACTGCGTGACGCAGCGTTTATAGAAGACGTTAAGAAAAAACCCGAACTGTTAAAAGCGGCTATAAACCTGCCCGAGGAGTTAAAAAAGCAGTTGAAACATTGATTTACCGCGCCCGTTTGTATGTTTGCAAACGGGCGTTTTGTTAAGATAAAAAAGGAGATAACCCCATGTTTTTACCAAGAGAAGATAAGTTCTTTGATTTGTTTGATAAGCAAGCGGAAAATATCGTCCGCGCGGCGGAATTCTACCGCAAGTTGGTAGATGAAGCAGCCTTCACGCCCGAAAATGTACGCAAAATGCACGAATTTGAGCATTACGGCGACGAATTAACGCACACTACCATCAACACGTTAAACGAAACCTTCATCACTCCGTTTGACCGCGAAGATATTTTGGCGTTGGCTAACCGCTTAGATGATATTATTGATAATATCTATTTACTGGCCAATCACTTCTTGCTTTACAAAATTTCCAAACCGACGGAGTTTAGCAAACGTTTAGCTGCTACGCTTGAGCAAACTACCAAAGCATTACAAAAGGCGTTGGCTACCTTGCGCCACAAGAAAAGCATGACAGAAACACTGCGTCAATGTGTGGAAATCAACCGCTTGGAAAACGAAAGCGACGTTATCCACGACGAAGCCATTTCTTATTTGTTTGAACACGAGAAAGACCCGATTATGGTTATCAAACAAAAAGAGTTGTACGAAGTGGCCGAAAGCACCACCGACTACTGCGAACACGTAGCCAATATGGTGGAATCTATTTTGGTAAAAAATAATTAAGGTCCGCGATTATGACTTGGATTATTTTTCTAATTTTACTGGCACTCTTTTTTGATTACCTAAACGGTTTTCACGACGCAGCCAACGCAGTCTCCACCGTTATTTCCACGCGGGTACTTTCCCCCAGATTAGCGGTTTGGTGGGCAGCGTTTTTTAACTTCGTAGCGTTTTTGATTTTCAAAACCGCCGTCGCCAAAACCATCGGATCCGGTATTGTGGATATTAACATTGTAGATGCCGATTTAGTCTTCGGCGCGCTTGTAGGCGCTTGCAGTTGGAACCTAATTACTTGGTGGTTTGGCTTACCGTCCAGTTCCTCTCACGCGCTTATCGGCGGGCTGATCGGCGCCGGGTTTCTAAAAGGCGGAGCAAACGCTTTAGTGGCAGCCGGTATTTTTAAAACGGTACTGTTTATCTTTGTATCCCCACTCTTAGGCTTTGTATTAAGCACCGTTATCGGCATTTTGGTTTTTAATATATGCAATTATTTTAAACCTTCTAAAGTAGACGGGTTTTTCCGCCGGGCAGAACTCTTTTCCGCGGCGGCCTATTCGCTCGGATACGGCGGCAACGACGCCCAAAAGACCATGGGTATTATCAGCATGCTCTTAGTCGGCGGGATGGCGGTAGGGGCCGACATTACCCCCCTGCAAGAATTTTTCTATTCGCACGAAGAATTAGTGGCTATGCACGCCGGCGAATTTGTCGTCCCCTTCTCCGTGGTTATCATTTGTCAGTTTGCCATCGCGGTAGGTACGTTGTCCGGCGGTTGGCGTATTGTTAAGACCATGGGCCAAAAAATTACTCGCTTACGCCCGGTAGACGGATTTTGCGCGGAATCGGCCGCCGGTATATCCATTTTCTTCGCTTCGTTCTTGGGTATTCCCGTCAGCACCACGCACACGATTACGGGCTCTATTGTCGGTATCGGGGCTTTGCGCCGCTTGTCCGGCGTGCATTGGAGCGTAGCGCGGCGTATTGTGTGGGCTTGGTTTATTACCATCCCGGCCGCAGCATTTATTTCCGCGGTTGCTTACGGACTTAAAATGATTATCTCGTGGTAACTGATTATAGGGATATAAATCAATGATGTAAAAATGCCCCCGGCTTATAGCCGGGGGCATTTTTACCTACAGGACTTAACTAACTAACTCGTCTTGAGAAACTTCTTGGCATGTTCCACCAAAACTTTTACTAAAAGCATCGCAACTGGCCCGACCTTTAGTGTCACTATAAGCTCCTCTAGCACTCCATTCGCTCCCCGAAAAGGAAAGTATCCCAGCCATATTGATGGTAGATAAATCCCCATTTTCTGCTCTTCCCACAACAACAGTACATGCAGCGTTGGTACAAACAATCCGGTAAGCATAATGTTTGCTAAAACATAAAAAATTTTCTGCAGAACAAGAAAGATTGTCTGCTAAACCGATATCTATTAAATCTTGCGATAAGAGATCTATATCATCGGCCGGTAACCCATTATTCATAAAATAAATCTCCACCGCTTTTTTGGCATTACCAACAAATGTAAGCATCTCCGCGGCGCGTGCTTTTTCCACAGCTTTTTGATATTGCGGCAACGCAATCGCCGCGAGTATTCCGATGATTAAAACTACCACAAGTAGTTCTATGAGCGTAAACGCTCTTTTACAACCATTATTCTTCATTTTAGTTCTCCTTGTTTAGATTTCCTACAAAATTATTAAAACAAAAAAAAAATAAGTCAAGGCTTTTTTATACTTTTCTGCAAACAGAAAAGTAACAAAAGATTTCCCGCCCAAGGGCACCACAAAAA
>JAGCMD010000021.1 GCA_017646765.1 Elusimicrobiaceae bacterium
CCATGTGTATAGTATAACATTTCACTTGCCGCCACGCACGAGCGACTCTTGACCGCAGTAAAGAAAATTAACTACAATATATGTACCGATTTTTGTATAGAGGAATTATTACAAATGGCAAAATTAAAAACTGGTAGACACACAAGCGCTATTAAAGCGCAACGCCAAGCCGTCAAAAGAACTTCCGCCAATAAAGGCTTAACCAAAAAAGTTCGCTTGGCCACCAAAACCGTTAAAGCGTCGGCGGCTAAAAAATCCGCCACACTCAAAGACGATTTGAAAAAGGCAAATTCTTGCATTGATAAGGCTGCCAAAAAGAAAGTAATTCACTGGAAAACGGCCGCCCGCAAGAAATCTCGCTTGGCCAAAGCCGCCAATAAAGCCAAATAAGCTTTACTAAAACAAAAAACTCCCCGAAGAATATTCGGGGAGTTTTTTGTTTGCTCAAATTTGAAGCGTTTGCTAAAAGTATAAGTCACGCTTACCGGCTTTAATTTTTTGCAGGTTTTCCGTAATCATTTTTTGAATCGGAGAGTCTGCCGGGAAAGTTTCCTTGGCGGTGCTTTCAATCAGCGCATAGCCTTTGGCTTTTAACGGAGCCGGTGCAAAGTCTTCCAAGTACTCCGCAAACGTAAACATGGCATTGGGCAAACAATGCGTTTTAATCAGCCCCGGTTTGGCCATATCCATAAAATCTTTGCCAACGCGTCCCAAGCGGTAGCAACCCGTGCAGAAAGACGGCATGTGCTTGGCATCTACCACAGCGTCAATGACCTGTGCCAAACTGCGGTCGTCGGTCAAGGTAAATTGGCTGCCGTTGTCTTTATCGTACGAGTAGCCGCCCGGGTTTACGCGCGACGCGGCGGAAATCTGCGATACGCCGAGTTCCAAACACGCATTACGCATGGCCGGTGTTTCGCGGGTGCTTAAAATAATTCCCGTATACGGCACCGCTAAACGCAAAACGGCTATACACTTTTTGAAATCATCGTCGGATAAAACGTCGTTGGGGTGTTTACTAAAATCACTCCCTTCGGCGGGCTCAATGCGCGGGATAGAAATGGTGTGCGGCCCGATGCCGTACTTTTTATCCAAATACCACGAGTGTTCAAGCGTAGCTAAAATTTCGTATTTGTGATCGTACAAACCGAGTAGCGGTCCAATGCCTACGTCGTTAATGCCAGCCTGTAAGGCGCGGTCCATGGCGTCTAAACGGAACTGGTAATCTTTTTTCGCACCCGCTAGGTGTAACTTTTCGTACGTTTCTTTGTGGTACGTTTCTTGGAAAAGTTGATACGTACCGATATTGCATTTTTTAAGTTCTTCAAATTCCGGCTCGGTCAGCGGGGCAATATTGACATTGACGCGGCGGATGTTTTGTCCGTTCCAACGCGTGTCGTAAATGGTTTTAATGCTGTCATAAATATATTGCAAGCCGCCACCGGGGTAAGCTTCTCCCGCCACCATTAAAATGCGTTTGTGCCCTTGTTGTAAAAGCGCGGTGATTTCTTGTTTGATTTCGGCTTGCGTGCTTGCATGGCGTTTTAACTTGGTGTTAGAACGGCGAAACGCACAGTAGACGCACTCGTTAGAGCAAAGGTTGGAAATGTAAAGCGGTGCAAACAAAACAATGCGGTTACCGTAAATAGCTTCTTTTACAAATTTAGCTGTATCAAAAAGTTTGTTGAGTAATTTGCGGTCGGTCAAGTTGAGTAGTACTGCCGCGTCGGTAAGTGAAATACCCTTTAATTGTTTCGCTTTTTCTAAAATAGCCGTCACGTCGAAATCGGTATGCGACTTGGCATCTTCCAACGTTCGTTGTAGTTTTTCATCATCAATAATCATACTTATATGATACTATTTTTAGGGCAGGCCGTTACTCCGGCGATTGTATAATTTGGACTATGATCGAAAAGAAGATATTCTTTTAGTTGACTAAAAAGTTAATTTATGATTACAATGAAAAGAGACAAGGCCTCCAATCGGTCGGAAGTGATATTTGCTAACGTTGGCGGGCGTGTTTGAACTTAGGTAAGGAGGAATTATGTTGCTAACGGTGTCGTCGTTTATTTGTTTTACTGCGCTCGTGTTAGGGGTTTCTTATTACTTAACACGCAAGAAAGATGCGGCTTCGTCTGAAGGGTATTTTTTGGCGGGACGCGGCCTGACGGGGTGGATTATTGCCGCGTCTTTATTGCTTACCAATTTATCTACCGAGCAAATGGTGGGTCTTAACGGACAGGGGTATATGTTTAATATGTCCGGCATGGGATATGAAGTGGGAGCCTCCCTGGTGCTGATTATTGTAGCGTTTTTCTTCTTGCCGCGGTATCTTAAAAAAGGGTACGCTACGATCCCGGATTTTATCGGGGAACGCTATGACGGCGCTACCAAACAATTCGTAAACTTTTTATTTTTAGCGGGTTATGTGCTTATTTTATTGCCGACGGTGCTTTACTCCGGGGCGATTGGCATGGGCGGTATTTTTGATATCATGGGTACATTTCATCTCTCGCCTATGATGGCTATTATTGTGGTGGTAGCCGCCATCGGTGTGTTGGGTTGTTTGTATACAATTTTTGGAGGGCTGCGCATTATGGCGGTGGCAGACACTTTGAACGGTATCGGGCTAATTATCGGTGGGTTGATGGTGCCGTTGTTTGCGTTGGCGTATGTGGGAGACGGTCATATTTTAAACGGACTTGCCGAAGTGGTGCGGGCGCATCCTGAAAAATTCAATGCAATCGGCTCTTCTACCGATCCGGTTCCGTTTGCCACGATGTTTACCGGTATGTTTTTAGTAAATCTGTTTTATTGGGGTTGCAACCAAACTATTGTGCAACGGGTGTTGGCAGCCAAAAATCTAAAAGAAGGCCAAAAAGGTTTATTTTTAGCGGCTGCTTTTAAACTGATTGGACCGCTTTATTTAATTTTGCCGGGCATTGTAGCGTTTCATATTTTCCAAGATAATCCGCTTAAAGTGGGAGATATGGCGTATCCGATGCTTGTTAATAAAGTATTACCGTTTTATTTGATTGGGTTTTTTGCGGCGGTGCTGTTCGGAGCGATTTTAAGCTCGTTTAATGCGGCGCTTAATTCTACCTCTACGCTGTTTATGTTAAATGTGTATAAGCCGCTTATTAAACCCACCGCTACCGATCACGAATTGGTTACTAAAGGCAAATATGTGGGTGTTATTTTGGCGGTGTTTTCTATGTGTGTAGCGCCGCTTATTGCCATGGCACCGTCGGGGCTTTTTAACTACTTACAGATGGTAAACGGATTTTACAATGTGCCGATTTTCACCCTGATTGTATTTGGCATGCTTAATAAAACGGCTCCGGCGTGGTCGGCTAAAGTTACCTTGATTTTCTTTATGATAGGGTATGGCCTGACGCAGTTGGGGGTGATTAAGACGGATTTGCACTTTTTACATGTTTTGGCCATTTTGTTTGTGTCGGCGATGGCGTTTATGTATGTGGCCGGTAAATTATGGCCCGCACAAACGCAATACGACGACTCGCAAGATAAACATGTGGTGGATACGACCCCGTGGAACTTGCGTATGATAGCCAGTATTGCTATTGCTTTGTGCGCCTTTGGGGTATATGTGCTGTTTTCTACGCTGGGAATAGCGGCCTAATTGGACATAGAAAAATATCATAATAAACCTCTCTCCGCAGCCTGCGAGGAGAGGTTTGTTAGTGGCAGTTTGCGTGCTGTCCGGCCATAAAAAACCCCGCATAAGCGGGGTTTTAATGGTTTGGGGACTAGGACTCGCCTTGCGGTAAAATTCCTGACGGAATTTTCCTACAGGCCGGGCTCGCGGTACTCGCCTTTGCCTGGCGGCAAAACTCGTACAACGCTGCGCCTTTCTCGTCCTAACGCACGCAAAGCAGTTTGCGTGCTGTCCGGCCATAAAAAACCCCGCATAAGCGGGGTCTTAATGGTTTCCGGACTAGGACTCGAACCTAGAATGACTGGACCAAAACCAGTAGTGATACCATTTCACCATCCGGAATTAAATCGGTTGACGTATCAAACGCCTTCCTATATATATTTTACATCAATTGAAGGCGGCTGTAAAGGGGGATTATTTTTTGACGGTATAAAAAGAAGTACAAAAAACCGTCCGTCCGCTTTTACGTATTCGGTCCGCAATGGTTTGGGCTTGCGCTTGTGTTTCTGCCAGCGCAAATACCGTAGAGCCCGAACCGGACATTAAAACAGCTTGGGCCCCTGTTTTAACCAAATCATCCAAAGCGGTTTGTACCGGTTGGGAAATCGGCGCGACGTATTGTGTCAAACGGTTAAATAAAAACGGTTTCCATTTAGCAAGAGGCCGGGCTTGTTGGACACAATCAATTAAATTTGTCAACCGTCCTACATTTGCGCCAATTTCCGGTCCGGCGGGTAATTGAAAATGGCCAAAGACCTCTTTGGTGGAAATAAATGTATTGGGATAGACGAGTACCAGCCACGGCAGCGGGTCACCGGCAGCGACCGGGGTTAACAGCTCGCCGATCCCTTCCCCTTTTAAAAACGGTGCATCATACATAAAGAGCGGAACGTCCGCCCCCAGTTTTGCAGCTAAGGGCAAAAGCTCATTTTTATCTTTTCCGAAAATTTCACAAAGGGCCAATAAGGTGTTGGCCGCATCTGATGAGCCTCCGCCCAGCCCGGCTCCGGTGGGGACCTGTTTGTCCAGCGTCATTTGAATATCCGCCGTTAGATTAAAATGTTCCAAAAATCCGCGTGCGGCACGGCAAACTAAATTGCTTTCATCGGCACGTAATTGGGAGCCGATGGGACCGGTTAAAGTCAAGGCAAGGTTTGTTTCTGTGGCGGGTTGAACGCACAGCGACAGGGTATCTCCCAAATTAATTTTGGCGAACAAGGTGGCCAACTCGTGGTATCCGTTAGGGCGTTTGCCGGTAACTTCTAAAAATAAATTTACTTTGGCCGGACAAAAACGGGTGTGCCTCATGCTTTTCTCCGTTCTGTCGGTTGTACCAACGAGCCCCAGTGATATTCCTGCCGGTTGAGAAGTTTTCCTTCTTCATCATACATATTGCGGTTTCCTTCCAAGAGTCCGTCGGCATAAAATTCTTCCAAATAAATTTTTCCGCTGGGGAAAAAGCACTGCCGTTCTCCGTCCAAACGGCCGGCGTTGTAATTCTCGCGGTACCAAATTTTTCCATCCGGAAAAAACATTTCTCGTTTTCCGCTGAGTTTGCCGTCGGTATAATTTTCTTCCCGTTCTTTACTGCCATCGGGATAATAACACTGCCGCAGGCCGTCCAAGTGACCGTTTTTGTAAAATTCTTTACAGCGCAAGGTGCCGTCTTGTTGCCGGAGTACACGCTCACCGTGCAAGCGGGAGTTTTTATACGAGCAAGTGGCTGTTAGCGTGCCCTGCTTGGTAAATGTAATATAGACCGCCTCTCCTTGCAACAGGCCATTTACATAATTTTCATGTACCAATTCTTCCCCTTGATCGTTGTAACGGATCAACAAACCGTTTAATTTATTATCTTTGTAGTGGGCAAGCGTAATGACTTGGTCTTGTTCGTTGAATTCTTTAACTTCTCCGTCGGGGATATTACCCAACAGTTCCAGCGAATCCCCGTTGGAAGAAAGCGTTTCTTCGGCCACCTCTTTGCCGTTACTGTAAAAGGAGTGGCTGCCTTTAGAGGTTTTGAGGGTTGTTCCGGTGTGCCGGGGGGAAGTTTGGGAAACGGAAACCGGGGGGATGGTTTGTTCGTGGATTTGTTTGAGCACGCCGTTTTTATATTCTTCGCTAAAGGAAACGGTGCCGTCTGCCAAATTGATAACTTCCAATTTGCCGTCCAGCTTACCGTCTTTAAAATGCTTGATAGTCATGGAAGAGGCTGCAAACTCGCTAACTTGGCCTTCCGGCAATACACCGGTGCTATGTACCACGTTTTGCTGGCGGTCAACAAATTCTTTGGCTATCGGGATCGCTTGATAGTAGGTGCGGTCCGTCGGGGTAGTGATACAAATAAATTTTTCTTTTTCGGTGTTTGCCATGGCAAATCCCTCCTGGTAAAATTGTAGCACATTTAGCCGCTCTGCGCTTGCGTGGAAAAAATCAGTTATAGAGGTAAAAATTACTTGACAAGTTCCTTTTGCACTTGATACCCTTTGAATAGGTAATTATTTTAGTTAGGGGGCCGTATGAGCGAAGTAATTGTAACCGATGCAAATTTTGAAGAAGAAGTGCTGAATGCCAAAGAACCGGTAATGGTAGATTTTTGGGCGACATGGTGCGGTCCGTGCCGTATGTTGGCCCCGGTGGTGGAAGAATTAGCCGCCGATTATGCCGGTAAAGTAAAAGTATGCAAATTGGATACGGACCAAGGGCCCGAAACAAGTACCAAATACCGCATTTCTTCCGTTCCGACGATTTTGTTTTTTAAAAACGGACAAGTAGTATCTCAAGCGGTGGGATTGCAATCTAAATCGGCTTTACAAGAAAAATTAGATGCCTTGATTTAGTGTTTATTTAACCGCTGCGGCTTAAGCCGCAGCGGTATTTTTCCCACCTGTATACAAATCATGACTGAGTTTTCACCCCAATTTTTTTTGATAGACGCGCATAACTTTTTGCACCGCAACTATCATGCATTACCTAAACTGACGACCTCTGCCGGTTTAGAAGTAGGGGCGTTGTATGGTTTTACGCGTTGGCTGCTAAAAATGCTGCAGGATTTTCACCCGGCGTATGTGGCTGTATGTTTTGATTCGCCCGGCGGTTGCGCGCGGCGAAAAGCATTATGGCCCGCTTACAAAGGTACACGCAAAAAACCGGATGATGCGCTTGTAAACCAGTTAAATTTAGCGCGGGATTTAGTAGCGCGATTGGGGCTTGCGATGGTGGCTAGGCCGGGCATTGAAGCCGACGATCTAATGGCTTTTTTGGCGCGGAAAGCTGCCCGGGAACAAGTGCCCAGTGTGCTTGCCACAACCGATAAAGACGTGTATCAGTTTTTAACGGATATGATTTATATTTGGCCGGCCGGCAGCAAAGACGGCTTTAAAGGGCCGCAAGCCGCTAAAGAAAAATTTGGTGTATCCACGGCGTTCTTGCCGGATTACTTCTCTATTGTGGGGGATGCTTCGGATAATATCCCCGGGGTACGCGGTGTGGGCCCCAAAAGTGCGATAGATTTAATAGAAAAATTCGGTCATTTGGAAGATATTTTGCGGGCCGCCCGTAACGATAGCCCCGACCTCAAACCCGCCTTGGCTAAAAAACTTTTGGACAATGAAGATTTGGCCTTGCTTTCCAAACAACTGGTCGTATTTGATGCCAATTTAGATATTCCGTTTAATTTGGAAGATTACCGAGTACGCACGCCGCAACGGCGCGTATTGGAAGAACTGTTCGCGCAGTATGAGTTTAAAAACTTGTTAGATTATTTGCCGTCGCCCATCACGGCCGCTTCCTCGGCGTTGCCGCCGACCGACGCACCGGAAACGGAAATTCCGCTTTCGCAAGCTTTAAAAAAAGCGCTTACACAACCGCGCGTTTTTTTACACGCACAAGAAGAATATGTGTTGCTTGGCTTAAGCGAACGCGAATTTTCGCTGACGCCTTTTTCCGATTTGCAACCTTGGGATTTAGATGCGCTTAAGAAGTTAGTACAAAATGATGCGGTGGAAAAATCAGGCTATGATTTGAAACTTACCTTGCGCGAACTGGATATCAACGTGCACGGACAATTTTTAACTTGTTTTGACGGCCGGTTGGCCAGGTATTTATTAAATCCGTCGGGTGATTTAAGTTTTGCCGGTGCGTGTGCCGATTACTTTTCGGTACGGATTAACGAAGAAGACCCCCAAGAATTATTGCGTGCGTACAACCGATTGGGTTGGAAATTGCAAGATGTGTTAACGGAAAAATTACAACAAAGCGGCCAATATGAATTGTACCGCACGCTGGAATTGCCGCTGATGTCGGTATTATCGGCTATGGAATTTACCGGGCTGCGTATTGACCCGGGATGGCTGGAGAGCTTTAAAGTTATTTTAGAGCAGGAAATGGGACAGCTGCAAAAATCAATAGACACGCGCGCCGGTTATGCGGTAAATATTAACTCTACCAAACAGCTGGGCACGCTGCTTTTTGAACAGATGAAAATTCCGCCGGTCAAACGTACTAAAACCGGCTATTCTACCGACGAAGAAGTGCTCGTGCAACTTGCCCAAACGTATCCGATTGCGCAAGAAATTTTGGATTACCGTTCCAATGCTAAATTAAAATCCACCTACGTAGACAATTTGCTTTTATTGGAAGATGAAGAACATAAAGTCCACTCGTATTTAGACCAAACCGGTACGGTGACGGGGCGCTTGTCCAGCTCCGGCCCGAATTTACAAAATATCCCGGTCCGTACGGAGAAAGGGCGGCTACTGCGCAAAGCATTTTGTGCGGCCCCCGGAAATGCGATGTTGAGCGTGGACTATTCGCAGATTGACTTGCGCGTACTTGCCCACGAAAGCCAAGATCCGGCCTTGGTGCAGGCTTTTTTGGAAGGCGGCGATATTCATACGCAAACCGCCTCTCAGGTGTTTGGTGTAATGCCCTTGATGGTTACCGAGCAAATGCGTGCTAGTGCAAAAGCCATCAATTTTGGTATCATTTATGGGCAGGGTCCGATGGGGCTTTCCCAGGCGCTGGGTATTTCCATGCGCGAAGCAAAAGAATATATAGACAATTATTTCAAGAATTTTCGGGTAGTCCGGCAATGGATAGATGATAATATCGCCGCCGCGCGGAAAAACGGATATGTGAAAACTATGCTCGGGCACGTGCGGTACTTGCCGGAATTTAATATGGGTATCGGTTCTATGGCTTCGTTTGCCCAGCGCGCCGCCATCAACACGATTGTGCAAGGCGGCTCGGCGGATATTATCAAGAAGGCCATGTTAAACGTTTTTGAAGCGTACCGTAATTCTCCGGTACAAATGACGATGCAAGTACATGATGAACTGATTTTTGAAGTGCCGCAAGATACACTTACCCAAACGGCGGCACATATTAAAGAGTTAATGCAACAAGCAGTTACGCTGCGAGTACCTTTGGTAGCCACGGCCAAAGCCGGGGCTAATTGGTACGAGATGAAAAAAATACTTTTATGAGGAAACAAACCCCGGTTAAACATCTTATTGGTCTGACAGGCAGTATTGCCAGTGGCAAAAGTACAGTTTTATCCTGTTTTGAAAAATTAGGAGCCCAAACGCTTAGCGCCGATAAACTCGTGCGCGAGTTGTATCAAAAGCCACAAGTTCGCAAGCGTTTAGAAGAGTGGTTTGGCTCGGCTGATAGGGCCGAAGTGGCCAAGGCGGTATTTAGTTCCTCCGTGGCACGGCGCAAAGTGGAACAATTTTTACATCCTTTGGTGTGGCGTTTGGCGCAAGAAAAATTAGCCGGCTGCACCAAAGCGTGGGCCATTTTTGAGGTGCCGTTACTTTTTGAAAAAAGTTGGGACAATCGTATGGATATGACGCTATTGGTGGTGGCCGACCCGAAAACGTTGCCCACACGGCTTAAAGAGCGTGGGTTTTCGCTGGCGGCGTACGAACGCCGGCGGCAGATACAACTGCCGGAGGAAGAAAAAATCCGCCGCGCTGACGTAGTTATTTACAACCGCGGTTCTAAGAAATCGCTTCAGACCAAAATTAAAAGCTTATACCAAGCGCTTACTACTTTTTACGCATAAAATAAAGGAGTCAATCATGGAAGAAACAAACACTTCTAACAAAACCGAAAGAGCATCCAAAGAAACCAAAACGGCTAAAACGACCGCCGAAACGATCGCGCGTACGGAGCGCTCTGGTCGTTCCATGGGGGACAAACGCCCGTCTTCCCGTCCTAATTATGGCAACATGCCGCCCCGCCAGCCCAACGGCGCTAAGCCCATGGATGCCCGCGCACTTAATAAATTAAGCGTGCCGGAGTTAACCAAATTGGCGGTTAATTATAATATAGAGGACATTTCCGGTCTTCGCAAGCAAGAGCTTATCGGCCGCATTGTAGCGGTACAAGCCAAACAAAACGGCTCTGTATACGGCGGCGGTGTATTGGAAATTTTGCCGGACGGTTTTGGCTTTTTGCGTTCGGAAGAAAACAATTATTTAGCCGGCGCGGAAGATATTTATGTTTCTCCTTCTCAAATTAAACGTTTCGGTTTGCGTAAAGGCGATACGATAGAAGGGCTTATCCGCCCGCCCAAAGATAACGAGCGGTTCTTTGCTATGCTCCAAGTTCAAAAAGTAAACGGTATTGACTCCGATAAAATCTACAACCGTCCGCTTTTTGAAAACTTGACTCCCTTACACCCCAACGAACGCTATACCTTGGAGTTGGATAAAAATTCGCTCACCCAGCGCATTATTGATATTATTGCGCCTATCGGCAAAGGCCAGCGCGCACTTATCGTAGCGCCGCCCAAAAGCGGTAAAACGATGATTTTGCAAGCCATTGCGCACTCCATTGCCGAAAATTACAAAGACGCTGTTTTAATGGTGCTTCTTATTGACGAACGCCCCGAAGAAGTAACCGATATGAGCCGCAGTGTAAAAGGAGAAGTAGTGGCTTCTACATTTGATGAGCCGGCCGACCGCCACGTACAAGTGGCCGAAATGGTGATTGAAAAAGCCAAACGCTTGGCCGAACAAGGCAAGGACGTTATCATTTTGTTAGACTCGCTAACGCGCTTGGCGCGTGCGTATAACACGGTGGCTCCTTCTTCCGGCCGCGTGCTGACCGGTGGGTTGGAAGCCACGTCGTTGCAAAAACCCAAACGCTTTTTGGGCGCGGCACGCAATATAGAGGAAGGCGGATCTCTCACTATTATTGCTACGGCCATGATTGAAACAGGTAGCCGTATGGACGAAGTTATTTTTGAAGAGTTCAAAGGTACCGGCAACAGCGAACTATGCTTGGACCGCAAACTTTCCGAGCGGCGCATTTTCCCGGCGGTAGATATTAACCGCAGTTCTACACGCAAAGAAAATTTGCTCTTAACGGAAGATGAACTCAATAAAGTATGGATTATGCGCAAAGTCTTGGCGCCGCTAGGCTCCGTAGATGCGATGACCATGCTGCTTGAAAAGTTGTCCTCCACGAAATCTAACCAAGATTTCTTTAAACAGATGGAACTCGGAACGTTCTAAAAACGGTCTTGCTGCGGCGTGGAAATAAATTTAGTTTCCAAAACCGGCCAGATATGGTAAAATAATGTATATAGAATTTTCAGAGGAATAAGAAAATGAAAGAAAAAATACATCCTACTTATGAATTTGTAGAAGCCGTTTGCGCGTGCGGCAATAAATTCATGACTCGCTCCACCGCTAAAACCTTAAAGTTGGACATTTGCTCCGCTTGCCATCCGTTCTTCACGGGAAAACAAAAACTCTTAGACACGGAAGGTATGGTAGATAAATTCAACAAACGCTATGCCAAGACTTCGGGCAAAACCTTGGTCCGCAAACCCAAAACCGAAGTAAAAGCCAAGGCCAAATTGGCCCGCAAACCGGCTGTAGCCGCCAAAAAAACGGCTGCTAAAAAACCGGCTAAAAAAGCGGCTGCCAAAAAAGAAACCAAAGCCGAAGCTAAATAGCTAAGCGAATTTAAAAGAGCAGACACTTTCGGTGTCTGCTCTTTTTCTATATACGGAAAATCTATGGATACGTCTAAATATATTGCTGAATTTAACGAGTTGGAAACAGCCCTTTCCAGCGGCAATTTATCCGCCGCCGATTTGGCGGCCAAAGCCAAACGCCATGCTTTCTTAAAACCGATTATTGAGAAAGAAGCCGAAATTGCCACGGTGGAAAAAGCCATCGCCGATGACCGCGCTATGATTGAGGCAGGCGAAGATAAAGAACTTGTCAAAATGGCGGCTGACGAACTGGCCGAATTGGAAGAAAAATTACCTGTACTGCAAAAGGAACTGCGCATTTTGGTTATCCCGCCCGACCCCAACGATTCCAAAAATATCTATTTGGAAATTCGCCCCGGCGCCGGGGGGGAAGAATCGGCCTTGTTCGCAGCCGAACTCTTGCGTGTGTATCAACACTTTGCGCAAACTAAAGGGTGGGGCACGGAAATTTTGGAATATACTCCTACCGGACTGAAAGGTTGTAAATACGTCAGTATGTTTATTAAAGGCGACGGGGCGTACTCGTGGCTTCGTATGGAAGCGGGCACCCACCGCGTGCAGCGCGTGCCGGATACGGAAACATCGGGCCGCGTGCATACTTC
>JAGCMD010000022.1 GCA_017646765.1 Elusimicrobiaceae bacterium
AATTTGGGTACGTTTACCTGTTTTGCCAAAAGTACGTGTTCGCGGGTTTGCGGCATCGGGCCGTCTACGGCAGATACCACCAAGATAGCACCGTCCATTTGAGCAGCACCGGTGATCATGTTTTTAATATAGTCAGCATGTCCCGGGCAGTCAATGTGTGCATAGTGGCGGTTGTCCGATTCATATTCTACGTGAGAAACGGCTACCGTTACGATTTTGGAGGCGTCACGTACTACACCGCCTTTGGCGATGTCCGTGTAAGCCATAGCTTTGGCTTTACCTTCTTTGGCTAATACCTTGGTAATAGCGGTGGTAAGCGTCGTCTTACCGTGGTCCACGTGACCGATGGTACCGACGTTTACGTGCGGTTTGCTGCGGGAAAATTTTTCCTTTGCCATTTTGTTTAGTTCTCCTGTGTTAATTTGTACTGCTTTGTATTTCAAAATAAGCTGGGAGTGGGAATTGAACCCACGACCTTCTCCTTACCATGGAGATGCTCTACCAACTGAGCTACCCCAGCATGTACTACTTTTACTGCAAATCGTTATAAGCTGGGAGTGGGAATTGAACCCACGACCTTTTCCTTACCATGGAAATGCTCTACCAACTGAGCTACCCCAGCAACAAATTTTCAAAGCGGGCGAAGGGAATCGAACCCTCGTCACAAGCTTGGAAGGCTAGTGTTCTACCATTGAACCACGCCCGCAAAAAACAACACTTTATTATATCAAAAAAACACGGGCGCGAAAAGCGCTTTTTGGGCGCCGGAGCCGTTAAAAACGGCCCCCTTTTCGGAGGCCTTTTACTTATTATAACATACAATTGGACATATTGGCAAGGGTTAATTTTGCTAAAACGTCTTGCTTAAATCCTGAAAAACAACGGCCCGCGAAAGAAAAAATACTTTTCGCGGGCTTATTAAGAAAACCAAAAAAGAGGGGAGGCCTGGCACTCTTAACGAGGCACACCCGCTTAACGCTGGGTTTCGGTGGCACTCCCTTACTATTAGTATAATGGAAAACGCGAAAATGTCAAGGCCTATTTTTTCAACTTTCTAAAAAAGTGTTTTTTTGCTATAATAAATATATAAGTTGTAGAGTTATGGTGCGGTGGCCAAGTGGTAAGGCGTCAGTCTGCAAAACTGATATTCGTGGGTTCGATTCCCGCCCGCACCTGATTTTTTTGAAACAGAAACCGCCGTTAGGCGGTTTTTGTTTTGAAAAAATCGGGCGTGGCAGCAAAAATTTACACTCCTATCATCCACCGCGTATTTTTTAGACCGAACTTAAGAAATGTTTTTTTAATAACGACCGCCAAGGCCAGACTTCCCAAAAAATCAATTAAAAAACGGAAAAAGGAAATCAAGGCCCATGTCCAAAAATCAGGTATTTCAAAATTTATAAAACTTTCTCCGCACAAAGCCTTAAACAAAAGCGCCAGGCCGTTGTCTATATACCAATGAAAAAAGAAAATAGAAAAACTATACCGGGCCACCGTATCCAATGCATTATTTAGTCGGGTCGGCCGGCTCAAAAACGCATCATAGTGCGCCAAGTACCCTACCAGCAACAAAGTAAGAATAATTTTAAAGGCTAATAACCGACTGGTTACCGGGAACGGTTGGGTGCAATTCCACCAACAGGCTACCACCAAAAATACCCCTGTTCCTAGCCACAAGATTTTTCTTCTTTCGTAGCACGCTGGGATATAATTTTTGTGAGCCGCCACATACATTCCGAGTATATAGATTGGGAAAAACAAAAACGTCCAAAATAAATTATGCGCCAGCGCTCTTGCATAACACACATAGGGAGAGTAATTCATAAATTCAATTATAAAGCGGGGAACCGCTACCGGAATTAGAAAGATACCCATTAGCAAAACGGCCGACCTATTCTCCCTAATAAATCTTAAGAGAAGGGGGGCGCACAAGAAGAACACACAACTCATTGAGATATACCACGTCGGGAAATTATGAAAAACTCCCGTACTTAAAAACAAAGGGATTTGCTCCAAAGCAGGAAGCGGATACAGCGGATTAACACGTGCAACAGCCAGCAAAACCGCTATGCCAAAAACAGACGTAACCAAATAAGGGCAAACAATGTTAAAAAATTTCTTTTTTAAATACTCGGGATACGAAAAAGTATCCGATAAATACTGAAATAAAAACCCCGAAATAAAAACAAAGAACACCGTTCCATCCCCAACCAGCACTTCCAAAATAGAGTCCGCCGCGGAACCGGTACGACAAATTGAATGCCCCGCCACAATAAAACCTATCGCTAAAGCCCGGAATACATTGATGTAATTTAATTTTTTGTGAGAGGCCGTATTTTTAGGAATAGTAGCTAGTTCCATTTTTATCCTTTACGCTTGCTCTTCTTTTAAATTATAACAAAATCTTAATTTACCTATCTGCCATAAATTCCGTAAAAAAGATACAATACCTATATGCCTAAAAAAGAAACTGTACAAGTTGAAATCAGAAATATCCCGCTGGATGTGGATACCGAAGGCCTTGGGGTGGTGGAACTAACGGACCTCGCCGGACAAGTGGAGAGTTTTATGGCCCACACCGACGAAGTGGATACACTCAAACAAGCGCTCTTGGCCGCCGTACACTTTGCCGCTCAGGCCTATATCCAAGCCCAAAACGAAGGTGGCAAGCGCAAAGAAGAAATCAACCGCGTCAGCGATCTTGTTTTAAAATTAAAAAGCGCACTGGAAACGCCTCAAAAATAATTATGGAAGAAGAAACTACCGTTCCGCTGGCCGCACGCCAAGCCCCTAAAAAGTTGGAAGATTTTGCCGGGCAACCGCATTTACTCGGCAAAGGGAAAATGTTGCGCCGTTTATTAGAAGCGGATATGATTAAATCGGCCGTGTTTTTCGGGCCGCCCGGTTGCGGCAAGACGGCTACCGCGCGCTATATCGCCTCGCGTACGCAAGCGTACACTGTGGAGCTCAACGCTGCGGCCGCCGGCGTGGCCGACATCAAAAAAGTACTCGCCGAAGCCAAAGACCGCGCACGTACCCCCACCTTTGACCAAAAACGTACGCTTGTTATTTTAGATGAAATTCATCACTTTAATAAGACCCAGCAAGATGTTTTACTCCCGTCCGTAGAAAAAGGGGAAATTATTTTAATCGGAATTACGACGGAAAATCCGTATTTTTATATTAACACCGCGCTCCTTTCGCGTTTTTCTGTGTTTGAATTTAAAGCGTTGGGCGATCAAGATTTGCTTAAAATTTTAACACGCGCCGCCGCGGACGAAAAAGCCAAAATTGACGATGACGCCGCCGAATTTATCATCACACAAGCCAACGGCGACAGCCGCAAAATGTTAAATGCGGCCGAACTGGCGTTTGTTACCACCGCGCCGGGCAAAGACGGACTTAAACATATTGATTTGGAAATTGCCAAAGAGTGCATCCAACGCCGCCACTTAAATTACGATAAAAAAGGCGACGAACATTACGATATTATTTCAGCTTTTATTAAATCTATGCGCGGCTCAGACCCGGATGCAACCGTCTATTGGCTTGCGCGCATGTTGGAAAGCGGCGAAGATCCGCGTTTTATCGCGCGGCGTATTTTAATTTGCGCCAGCGAAGATGTGGGCCTGGCCGAGCCCGCCGCTATTATGATTGCGCAAGCGGCATTTTCGGCGGCCGAAGAACTCGGCATGCCCGAAGTGCGTATCCCCCTAGCCCACGCGGCCGTTTACGTAGCGTGTTGCCCCAAAAGTAATTCTGCGTATTTAGCGGTGGACGCTGCCTTACAGGAAGTGCGCGAAGGACGCTACCGCCCGGTGCCGGATCACTTGCGCTCCGGCGGGAAAAACCGCGGCTACAAATATGCGCACGATTTCCCCAATCACTACGTAAAGCAACCTTATATGCCGCAACCTAAAAAATTTTTTGAGCCGGGCGTGCTCGGAAAAGAAGCCGCGCTTATTGAACGGCTCAAAAAAATCAAAGGAGAGTAAATGGAACCGGAAGCTCCTTTTCGCGGGCAAGTTTTCACCGTTACCGCCATCACGCTGGCCGTCAAACAGATGTTGGAGGGCGTGTTTCGCGGAATTTTTGTAGAGGGCGAAGTGAGCAACTTGCGCACCGCCGCCAGCGGACACGTATATTTTGATTTGAAAGACCGCGAGGCCTTGTTGTCCGGCGTGATGTTTAAGTGGGACGCTAAAAAATACGGCAACCAACTCCAAGAAGGTATGCAAGTGCGCGTAGGGGGCGATTTTTCGTGCTACGCCAAACAAGGCCGCTATCAAATTGTCGCCAAAAGTGCGGAACTGCTTACCAAGGGCAACCTGTTTTTGGAGTTTGAAAAACTTAAAAAGAAATTAGAGCAAGAAGGTCTTTTTGCACCCGAACATAAAAAAGAAATTCCCGCATATCCGCAACGAATTGCCGTCATCACTTCCCCCACCGGGGCCGCAGTGCGCGATATTTTATCCGTCTTAAAACGGCGCAGCCCGCATTTGGAAATTTTGATTATCCCCACCCTTGTCCAAGGGGACGAAGCCGCGCCGCA
>JAGCMD010000023.1 GCA_017646765.1 Elusimicrobiaceae bacterium
ATTGCCTTGCCGCAATATCAAAAAGCGGTGGAGAAAGCCAAAGCGGCGGAAGTAATAACTTGGGTGGGAAATGCTAAGCGCGCTATAGGGATATATCTTATGCAGAACGGTTTACCACCTGATAATCTAGACCCCGGTATCGGCTACAGTTTATTAACGCAAGGAGTATGGGATATTGATTTAACGTCCGGATTGACTTGTGATGAGACTCGCTGTCGTTCTAAAAATTTTTCTTATGAAATAACGTTTCACGGAGGACGAGTAGAACTTGTGGTATGGATTTTTAATAATGAAAATGAAAGGTTAGTTAAAATGTCTGAAGAAACCCGCGATGGTCGTACTTGGTATAATCAATGGAATGTATATTATGCTCCGGAAGGAAAAAGAATGTGTGAGGTCTTTGAAAAAACTTTTAATATATCTTGTACATCCAAACATTAGTTTACAAAATCGCTTGATAAAACAATGAGGATTCTACTTCTAAAGATTTCCCCCCCGGCAACCCCGGGGGTTTTTACTTGCTGATTTGTCTCAAACTTTCCGCTATGTTATGCCCGCTGGGTTGCTGATAGGCGTACAGGCCAAACTCCGGAAGTACCGAGAATAAATGGTCAAAGATATCGCTTTGGTATCCTTCGTACTGCGTCCAAACGGTCGTGTTTAAAAAGCAGTAAATCTCCAGCGGCAGGCCGTGTGCCTCTTGCTTGAGTTGCCGTACCATTAGCGTAAAAGACGGATCGTCACTTACCACGTACGGGCGGGAGGCCAAATACAACTCGGCATATTTGCGGAATGTGCCGATATTGGTTAAGTGGCGGCCGTTTAAGAGATTTTCCTGTAAATTGTGTTTCTCGTTAAACTCCGTAATTTCCGTTTCTTTTTGGGCCAGATAATCTTTGAGTAAATCAATCTTTTTAAGACGGGTTAGCGTGGCTTTATCCAAAAATTTAACGGTGTCCACGTCAATTAAAATACTGCGTTGCACACGCCGGGCCCGGGCTTGATACATACCGCTCCAGTTTTTAAACGGTTTGGAAACCAAATCGTAATTGGGCACGCTGACAATCGTCATATCAAAATTCTGCACCCGCACACACGTGAGCGAAATATCAATAATGTTCCCGTCGGCCCCGGCAGAATCTACCGTTATCCAATCGCCGATTTTAATCATATTATTCGTGGTGAGTTGTATGCTGGCTACAAAGCCCAAAATAGGGTCTTTAAATATCAGCGAAAACACCGCCGCCAACGCCGATAACCCGGTAATAATATACATCGGTTTTCGCCCAAGAACAAGCGATAAAATAAATAGCGCGGTTACTAAAAATACGACAATCTTAAGCGCCTGCACCAGCCCCTTTATCGGCAAATTGGGATTGCGTCCGTACAGGTGGTTTAGCGTATTTAAGAACGTCATAATAAGCCAGGAAAAACTGAGCACCACAAATAGCCCGGTCAATTTGGTCATAAGGTTGGTGATCCAATCATTATATTCGGCAATAAACACCGCGTGTAAGTTGACAGCCACCAATGCCGCCAGCACCACGCCAAACGCCGTAAAAAAGTGGTGGATGCGCATAGCATCCAACCATTTGGAAACGCGCAGTTTGGCTAGCAAGATGACCAAATACTTATTACAAAACCACGTGGTAAACCGTACCAATATATAAAGTATGGCAATAAAGGCCACGGCTGAAATCCCTTGCGCTAGCGGGGTATGGTATGTGCTGGGGATGTAATCTATATTTTGTATGTATGATAAAATAATTTCCATGTTGTTCACCTATGCTCAAAAACTTACTATAATAAAAGTGTATGAAAAAATGGGCAACCTTCGCAACGCTTGCTTTTGGATTAGCCGGATGCTACACCCCCCTCAATAATTCCGGCGTGGCGACCACTAAATCGTGGTTGGAAATAGAAAGCAAGAAAGTAGATTTTAACGGCAATCAATATGATTCATGTTACCGTTTTAATTTGCGCTTTTGGCCGCAGGAAGCCGTGGAACGAATTGATTTGCAAACGTCTTGTATTTCTACCTGTTGTTGGCGCAACGATAAAGAAGAAGTTACGTTGGATTTTAATAAAAATTTTGACTCTGATCTGGCCCTTTACGGCCGGGCGCGTAAATACTCGCCGGAAAAAATTACCTTAAAAGTAAATCATTCCAATTTGCTTAATACTACCCGGGTGACCATTGCCCCGAAAGGGGCTGTTACAAATGACGGACTTGTCAAACTTTCCTATAAAGAGACCGACAATCCCCAACGCCTGGCGCAATTAGAAGCACAATCCCGCCAGTTATTGGCCCGCAGAAACGCCTATTTAATAGAGCAAGCCCAACAGGAGCAGTTGGCCGCTGAAGCGGCGCTTAAGAAAAAACAGGCCAAAACCACCCGCTCGGCCAAAAAGGCCACGGCTGCCTCCGTAGCCAAAACAACGCCGAAGCAAACGGCTGCTACTAAAGCGACTCTTAAAAAAACCACGCAAAACGACCCTGCCAAGAATTTAGTCCAGCGCAAAGCCGGGGACAAGATAGATACGTATTTTTATCAAATGGATAAGCGGTACAAAAAACAGGAAGCCGTGTTTATGTTAAGCGACCGGTTGCTTTATACCCAACCTATGGGCGTGGATGATACCTATTTGGTTTCTTGTTTAGCTAAAGCGCGTACCGGATTGGACGCGCAAAATTTGCGGGCATCAACCTTTTCTTGCGGACAATGGAAGGTGAATTTAACGGCCGAGACCGTTGAGCCGTACGATAAACGCGCCCAACTGATTTGGAGTTTAGAGTGAGCAGCTTTTTGTGGGCAAAATATAAAATAGGCAAGGCCCTTTTGGTTGTGGGAGTATTGTTTCTCAGCCCGGTTTGGGGATATTCTCAGGAAGGTGCGTTGGTCAAAGGGCTTTTCCGCATTACAAGATCTACCGGGGCGTTGGAAGAAAATTTGTTGCGTGGTGGAGTCCGCGAAGTGCAGCAGCTTTCTCAACCCCAAATTACCCGGGCCGTGGAAAAGGCCGCCAAGACAGCGGTTGCCCAAAATATAAATGTTTCCGATTTGACTTCCCCGCATACCGGGCCAATGTTTCCGTTAGACAGGGTTTCGCCCCCGGTCCGGAACGAATTGCCAAAAATTTCCCATCCTGTCCCGTCGTCAGTGAGTTCGGTTAACAAACCTTTATCCCCGCAGCAGCAAAAAGAGCAAGCTGCCTCTTGGCTGGCAGAAAGAGCAGGCCGGGAAAGAGGAGATTTATTGTTAAAATACGGGGATGCAAGTTTACTACACGCGGCGCAAGAGGGGTTAATCAACTCCGTTCGGTTTATGGTGGAGCAGCAAGGGGCGGCAGTTACGGATGAGGTGATTTTCGCCGCGCGAGATAGCGAAAGTATAGAGTTGTTGCGGTATGTGGTG
Source organism: Elusimicrobiaceae bacterium (assembly GCA_017646765.1). Classification (GTDB taxonomy): domain Bacteria; phylum Elusimicrobiota; class Elusimicrobia; order Elusimicrobiales; family Elusimicrobiaceae; genus Avelusimicrobium. Next base: position 3,417 of record JAGCMD010000023.1, read on the forward strand.
CGTATCAAGGGAGCCACCCGGTCCACCTTGCAAGCTACATGGAATTATCCGGATTTATTGGAAGAGCTCCTGGCGCGCCCTGCGTTGATTGATGGACAATATTTTTCACCCGGAGAAGCTTCTTTACGGCCATCCACAAAAGACCAATGGGGAACCTTACTTTACTTTGCAGCCGGCTATGCGCATTCTAAAAGTGTTGCTTTGTTGTGTGATTTTTTCAATCCGCCGGCTGATTTAGCGGATATTATGCTGCAGCAGGCGTTTCTGTCTCACGCGGAGGACCGCCTCTCCGTAGGCGAAAGGTTGATTACCCACTTTGGGGCGGATCCAACCCCGGCCATTAGCTATATTGTTTCACAAGCCAAATACGATTGGATTGCCCCCCTAAAAGAGTTGGGGGCGGACGTTAATTTTAAAAATAAATACGGCGAAGCACCCCTTCACGTGGCCGTAAACCGTATCCCTTATCAACGCAACCGCGCCGCTTATATTAAAACGGTGGAAGAACTGATTAATAACGGGGCGGATGTTACTTTGGAAAATGCCGAGCACCAAACCGCGGGGCAGATTTTACAAGAACGGTTGGAAGAAATGGACGGCAAAACGACTTTCCCGGCGGAGTTTGCAACCGCGCTCAAGCAAACGAGGGACTTATTGGAAAAGGCCGTCCGTTAACGAAGTCATTTACTTGTTTTGCTATAATAAAAGAGGAAACAGAAGCTTGAATATAGGAAGTTAAAAGGAGTTGTTTTAAAAGATGCAAAGCGGAGCCTTTTAGTCTTGGTTTTTTAGTAACACAGACGTTTGAGCAACAAACACCATCAAATAAAGGGAGGAAGTTTTCATGAAGCGCAAAACGTTGGTTACGGCGGGAGTTGTATTTTCCGCACTGATGGCGGCCGCGCTGCCGTCTAAAGCCCAAGTATTTGGAGGAGCTAAAAATTTGTTTCCGTCCTTGTGGGGCAAGAGTCAACAAGTTGTTAAAACCGCTGAATTCGCCCGGGAAATAAAAAAAATTGAACGGGAAATTGACAAAGCAGCTAAAGCAGGCAATTTTACAAAAGCATCCGCCTCCACCCACCAACTTAAAGAGTATCTTTCTTCTTCCGTTCAAAAAGCCGAAGCATCTGCCAAAGCCGGCAAATTAGCCGCCGGTTCTATGCAGCAAGCGACGAAAGAATTTAGTAAAAACACCTCCGAAACGTTGCTCCAACTTCCCGAGAAAACACCCTCCGGAGCGAGGTTGGAAGACTTCCGTAAAATAAATTCTCCTTTTGAAAAAGCTTGGGACGAACTTAGCCCGACGGAATTTTATCTTCTTCGGCAGCATGCCAACGTTGAAAGAAACGTGGAAGAAATGGGAAAACAATTACATCTGCAAGCCGTTGAACGGGTACCACAAGGGGCGACGGTAGTCAATTTTGAAAAAGAATTTCCGCCGCTGTCCCAAGATACATACCACTTTTTGTTAAATGAGGGCGTACTAAAACCGCTTACCGAATATACGGATACCTATGTATATTTTTCGCCTGAAGAAATAGAAGCCTTCCGTTTTAACGAAAGGCCGGTTTTAATATCCGACGGTCATGTGTATATAGAACTCCCCCCCGGCGGCCAGTATGCCCGCGTGTCTAGAGGCTACGTGGTGGCGATGGGCGGTACAGAACAGTGGTTGGCGCAAGCCCATGCTTTTTCCGGTCAAATAGCCAAAGAAAAATTTTACAAACATTTAGATGCCGAATTTTTAACAGTAGCCCAAATAGATGAACAAGCGGCTGCGTTTGAAAACCATTTTGCCCAAACGATATATTCACAAAATAATCCCGGTCAATATGCACAAGTGTTTGCTGCGGGTGAATATACCGCTAAAACGGATGAAAAGATTTCTTCCGTCGGGCCGAAAGAGGTGTTTGTTTTTACGCAAGCGGTGGCTGTTCCTATTGCCCAACACGGAGAACAAATTATTCCGGCCGGTAGCAGGTTGGTAGTACGCTCCGCGGGAGATAACAGCCCCTTTCGGGCGGAAATCTATTCCGAAGGACTGTTTAAAAACCGGTTTGTTATTCCCTGATTTTTGCGTTTGGTTTTTGGTTTACGCGCTCCGTTTTTCGCCGGAGCGTGGCGTTTGTGGGCGGAGTAAAGCGGTGCTTAAATAAAAAGACCTACATTACACCTAGGTATTTTTTCGTAATAAAATTAGGTCTTTTGTCCCTGTCGCTTGTGGGGAGAAATAAAGTAAACTTAAAATGTATGTACTTCTAAAATGCAAGGAGATTATTCCATGAAAAATAGTAAAAAGATAGTCGGGATGCTAACGCTGTCCCTTTTAATGCCGGTGTTGGCACAGGCACAATTTGGCAAGGTCGTTTCCACCGGTTCAAAAGTACTTGTGGAAAAAATGGCGGCAGAAAGTATAGAAAGCGGAAATCAAGTGTTGAAAACAACCCTCAAAAACGGGAAATGTACGGTACCATATAGTAATGATCCGGACCTGTTGCCTACTAAGGGATTTCCCACTAACAAAGATTTCTTGCGGAAGTTAAACCATAAGGCCGACAAGTTGCGCAGAGATCTTCTTAAAAGCGTTATTGATGAAGAAGCCAAACGCCAGGCCGACTTGCCTTTAACGCAGCGTAATGCGCTGAAATATTCCAATGCCGATTTGGTGCGGTTTGATATCTATAAAAAACAAGCCCAAAGCGCCTCCAGCATGCTTGCGCGTAAGAACATGACGATCCTTTCCCAGCAAGAAGTAAAAAACGCTACCGGACGCTTTTTTAAAGCGTTGGGCCAAGAATATATCCCGGCCGATAAGGTAACTGCGTTTTTGCAAGATGGCACGCTTGTTCCTTACGTGGACCCCCAAGCGGAGCATGGATTTATAGAACGCGCTTTTGTAATTCAAAAAACCACCCCGCAAGATTTGATTGGTTTACCCAACGGGATGGTGTTGACAATCCCGTCGCATATGTTTGTTAAGATTCCGCTAAACACACCCAATTTTGAAGGACGTTTTGCACGGGAAATGGCCTTGCTATCGGCCCATATAAGAACGATGTGGTATGCGGATAAGATGCAAGGTTTTATTTATAAAAATAGTGCTATCGTAGGTGAAAAAGATGCCGAACAAGTATATCGCGAGTTAAAGGAGTACTTTGAAGATGCGCTCGTGACCGAAAAATATTTGTTTGTTAATAAAAGAAGCCCGGTGCTTGTGCGTGTGGACGATTTGATATATGAAACCGCGGCACCGACTACTTTGGTAGAGCGCCAACAGGTCTATGTTTTAACCAAAGACGTTACAGTAACTAATACGATGCCCGAACTTAATAAATCGGCCGATGTAACTACCTATTCCGTACAACTACCCGCAGGCTCGCGCGTAATTAGAAGTGAAGACGGCTATGTGTGGCGTGTGCTCTCGCCCGAAGATTTCGCCCGGTTTTACACCCCGGCCCCCGCGCCCGAACCGGCGGCGGTCCCAGCCGAATAGCGTTTTGTTTGGCAACGTATAAAATCTTTTACTCCCCCCGGTTTATCCGGGGGTGTTTTTTGTCCGACGGATAATACACACAAATAGGTCTTACGGGTACTTTATAAATAGGTCAAAAGAACCCCTGGATTTGGGTCTTTTGACCATTGGCACGCAGAGGTGTTTTTATTTAGTATTAAAAGGTAGGGTTTTAAAATAAAGAGGCGAACAAATATGAAAGAAAATAATTTAGCCAAAATGCTCGGTATAGGCTTATTGGGTGTTTTATGCGTGCCGGCTGTTGTACAGGCACAAACCTGGGAGAAGGCCGGTGAAGCCGTTATTAAATCTTATAAAGGATTTGGCGGCACCGTTAAATATGCCGAAAAAGTAGGTACGGCTACGCCCGCTATCAAAAATGCAGCAGAAATAGCGGGTAAAGTTGAAAAAGCCGTTGCGAAAGCCAGCCAAACCGGTAAAATCGCTGCTGAGTTGGCGAAACCCGGCATAAGTGGCAGCGTAAATGGAACTGCAGTCAACCTTGCTAAACCGGCCGGTGAACAAATAAACAAATCCGTGGGAACGGGAACCCGTCCCGCTATTGCCCCGGCTGCCGGGAAAAAGTTTCAGCCCAACCCGACTAAATACTATTC